>JAGQRL010000372.1:0-12034 GCA_020425485.1 Rhodospirillaceae bacterium | reverse complement strand
GCCAGCCACCTGGTGCGCCCGCTGCCCATGGTGGTGCCGGCGCGCTCGTGGTTCGGCGGGCTGATCCCGGCGATGCTGCGCTTCTTCGGCGCCCGCCCGCGCTTCAAGGAACGCGGGGTCGGGGTGATCCTGGCGGGGCTGAAGCTGTACGACTTCCTGGGGCGCCACGAACGCATCCTGCCGCGCTCGGGCTTCCTTGGCCGCAGGCGGCTGCGCCGCCAGCTTCGCGGCATCGCGGACTCCTTCGTGGCCGGCTGCACCTACCACGATGCCTGGATCACCGCCCCCGAGCGCCTCGGCCTGGAACTGGCGATGGACGGCTGTGCCGCCGATACCGGCTCGGTGGCGCTGAACCATTGCGAGCTGGTGGGCCGCGATGGGGATGCCCTGCTGTTCCGCGATGCCGCCGACCCGGCGAGCGAGCCGCTGCGCGCCACCGGCAAGGTGGTGATCAACGCAGCCGGCGCCTGGATCGACCGCGCCAACAAGGCCATGGGCGAGGACACGGCCTTTATCGGTGGCACCAAGGGCTCCCACATCCTGCTGGACCACGACGATCTGCATGCCCGGCTGCGCGGCAAGATGATCTATTTCGAGAGTGCCGATTCCCGCATTTGCCTGGTGTTCCCCTATCTGGACAAGGTGCTGCTGGGCTCCACCGACATCCCGCTGGCCGAGCCCGACGACGCGGTGTGCACCGACGAGGAGATCGACTACCTGTTCGCCGCCCTGCACGGCATCTTCCCCGGCCTGGGGATCGGCACGCCGGACATCGTCTACACCTACAGCGGCGTGCGCCCGCTGGTGCGGTCCGGCGCCGACGATCCCGGCGACATCAGCCGCGACCATTCGATGCCGGCGCTGGAGCCGGCGGGCGACCGCGGCTTCCCCGTGCTGTCGCTGGTGGGCGGCAAGTGGACCACCTTCCGCGCCTTCGCCCAGCAGACCACCGATGAGGTGCTGCGGCGGCTGGGCAAGACCCGCCGGTCGACCACCGAGGCACGGCCGATCGGCGGCGGCGACGGCTTCTCCCCCACGCCGGAACACCTGGCCCGGCAGGTGGCGGCACTGGGCGCGGCCCACGGCACCTCACCGAAACATGCACAGCACCTGGTGGCGTTCTACGGCGCACGGGCCGACACCATGGCCGCTTTCTGTGCCGCAGCGCCGGACCGGCCGGTGGCGGGCCTGGTCGGCTATACGGAACGCGAGCTGACCTTCCTGGCCACGCGGGAACTGGTGGTGCACCTGGAGGACCTGGTGCTGCGGCGCACACCCATGGCCATCCTCGGCCAGCTCGATGCCGCCAATATCCGTGAGGTCTGCCGGATCGTCGCCGCCGCGCTGGGCTGGGACGCGGCGCGCAGCGAGGCGGAACTTGAGCGCCTCAGATCCACCCTGTCGCGGCAGCATCGCGTCGTGATAGGGGAGGACCGACAGGAATTCGAACATCGGCGAGCGACATCGTGAAATCCGCGCAACGGCGCAACGCCATCGTCGACGTTCTCATGGCCAACGGTTCGGCCAGCGTCGACGAACTGGCCGACCGCCTGATGGTCAGCCGCATGACCATCTACCGCGACCTGGACCAGCTTGAGGCCCACGGCCTGTTGCGCAAGGTGCGCGGCGGGGCGTCGGTTCACCCGTCCAACCGGTTCGAGAGCAGCTTCCGCTACCGCTCGCGCCTCAACGAGGCGGCCAAGCGGGCCATCGTGGCGGCGGCGCGCGAACTGGTGGAGCCGGGCCAGGCGATCCTCATCGATGATGGCTCCACCGCCGGCATGCTGGCCGAACAACTGCGCGAGCAGCGCAGCCTCACCGTCATCACCAACAACCTTCAGGCCATCCAGTACCTGGCCGATATCGAGGGCATCGAACTGATCGTGCTGGGGGGCAGCGCCAATTCCCAGTTCAACGGCTGCTTCGGCATGCTGACGGAACAGGCGCTGGCCTCGATTCGCGCGGATATCGCCTTCATGTCGCCGTCGACCATCTGCGACGGCGCCGCCTACCACCAGAACCAGGAGGTGGCGAAGACCAAGAAGGCGATGATGGCGGCAGCCGAGCAGCGCTATCTGCTGGCCGATTCCAGCAAGTTCGGCCGCACCGCCCTCTATCTGCTGTCGAGCCTGTCGGCCTTCGACGAGATCATCACCGACCGCGAGCCCGATCCCCGCCAGCGCGCCGCCATCGACAAGCTGCCGGTGCAGGTGCGCGTGGTCGGCTCCGGCGAGTCGTAAGGCGGCAGCCGGCGCCTGCTGAGGCCATCCCACCAGCACCATCCCGCGAGATCGCGACAGTGAGGCCGTATGCCGCTGCTGTGAGCGGGTTTCGCGCCTGAAGGCACGGTGCCGCCCAGCTTTCTGCGGCTTCGGTGGCACTAGGGTTACCAGTTGTGCATACAATTGCATGTTGACCGAGCCTGGCAGACCGGTGTGTCTGGCGGCGTCCATCTGCTGCGTGGGCAGTGTGGCCTGCCTGCCCGGGGGAAGGGGCGTCCATGCCATCGGCCCACGATCCAGCGCTCCCACCCGCGACGTTTCGAGGCTGGGTGCTCGGGTGGAGAGCGCTTCCGGCGGCTTTGGTACGGCCCTGGGGGCAGGGCATGCGGCCGGCGGGATGTAGCCGCCACGGGCGAGCCATAAGGATGAAAGCTAAGCGGTGAGAAACGTGTTTCAAAGCAGAGAAATTCTCTACACTCTTAGCAATATCCGCCAGAAAACCGAACTCCTCCGCGATATTGGACTGGAGAAACTTGACTTCCTGACGCGGAAGATCCCGACATCTGACTGCTTTCCGTTTGAAATTCACTTTCCGCCGAGCATCCCCGACGCGCCGGAGTTCTCCGACCGTTTCTACTTCATTGGCCGGAATTGGCTGGAATCGCCGGAAAAGCCGATCGCCATCGCCTTCGGGTTCAACGACTGGAAGTGGGGCTTCATCGCCGAATACTTCCCCGAATAGCGGCTCGCCTTCTGCCAGCGGCGTCAGTTCGCCATGGGGATCTGGCCCTGCGTGCGCGCCAACCGGGAGAACATTGCCGCCTTCCTCGTTTGGGGGCAGACCGATCCCGGCACCGTGCAGCGCATGGCCGAGCGTTACGACATCCCGCTGATCCGCATCGAGGACGGGTTCATCCGCTCCGCCCGTCTGGGAGCGGCCCATTCGACTCCCTATTCGCTGACCTTGGACACCCAGGCGCTGCACTACGACAACCAGCAGCCCAGCGATGTCGAGGACTGCCTCAACACCTACGACTTCAAGGCCGATCCGGGCCTGATGCAGCAGGCGCGTGAGCTGCGCCAAATGGTGGTCGACTGGCGGGTCTACAAATACAACGAACCGGGCCTGGCGCCGGTTTCCAGAGTGCTGCCGACGCCGCGGGAAAAGGCCGTGCTGGTGATTGGCCAGGTGGACAAGGACAGGGGGCTGACCCAGGCCAACCCCGGCCACTGGAGCATGTACGAGCTGATCAAGCTGGCGCGCCTGGAGAACCCGGATGCACGGGTGCTCTACCGCCCGCACCCGGAAACCTACCAGGGCTTCCAGCGTTCCAAGTTCCGCTTCGGCCGGGTGGGCAAATACACCGAGGTGGTGAGCCCGGACGTGCCGTTGGACCACCTGCTGGGGGTGGTCGACAAGCTCTACACGATCTCCTCGCTGTCGGGCCTGGAAGCGCTGATCCGCGGCGTGCAGGTGGTGACGGTGGGCACGCCGATCTATGCCGGCTGGGGGCTGACGGACGACCGCGCCATGGTCCGCCGGCGCCATCGCACCCTGAGCCTCGACGAGCTGTTCGCCGGGGTCTACCTCCTGAACCACCGCTATCTGGCCAATGTCACCGACCCCGCGCTGGGCCTGAAGGCCGCCTGCCTGCGCATCCTGGCCGACAAGCCGCTGCTGCTGGCCAGGAAGAAGATCGACCCAGAGAACACCGAGAAGCTGAAGAACCTGCTGTCGTCGCCCTATTGGGGCTATGGGCTGACGGGTGCGCCGTTGGGGGACCTGGGCGTTCTCGGTGGCCTCGATCTGCCGCGGATCTTCAGTGGCATCTACGGGGAGAAGGCAAGGCGCGTCATCCTGTCGGTTCTGGTCGGTCAGATGACGGACGGCGACGCCCTCGACAAGTTCCTGAAGAGGGCCGAGCCCTTCGTGCAGCCGGAAGTCTTCAACAGCGTCCTGCTGCATCTGCAAAAGGCCAGCCCGGACCGCTACATCGGCACGCATTTCGCGTCGCTGCTGAACAAGCGCGACCGCCCGGGCGCGGCGTCCGGCTTCCTCAGAAACTCCCTTGCCAAATGGCGGGCGGAGGAGCGCGCGGTGGAGGTGCGCACCGAAGATACTGCCGAGGACGCCGAGACGGAGCTGGCCGCAGCGGCCGATCGCCACCAGCGGCTGCAGGAGGAATTGGACCGGCTGAGCGACCTGGCGCAGACGCTGTTCGCCGAAGGCCGCTACACCGATGCCGAAGAGATGCTTCTGTACCTGCTGGTGTGCGGCCGCAACGACCAGGAACACCTGGTGATGCTGGCCGACATCGCGCGGATGAGGTTCGACTTCCAATCGGCGGTGGAGATTGCCCGCAGCTTCCTGATTTCGGCCTTTTCCGGGGCCTTCAGCGAGAAGGCGCTGTCGATCATCCTGGAATGCACGCCCCAGGAGGATCTGCAGCAGCTTCTGTGGACGCTGGCGCTCTACTACCAGGCCCGGCCGGAGAAGGCCGGCGTGGACGGCGAGTTGCTGCTGCTGCGCCAGTTGGATCGCAACGGCGTCCGGCGGTGGGGGGAGATCTTCCGCGGCACGCTGTTCCTGGATGCCGACTCATCGCTCGCCAAGATCCGCGGCTGGATCGCCGCCGGCATGTCCGAACGCGGCGTGGAAGCGGCCGAACGGCTGCTGCGCACGAAAGGCAACGGGCCGTCGGAAGCGATTGCGTATTCCTATGCCCTGGCCTTCGACGGGAAGATTGCCGAAGCCACCCGCCTGATGGATTCGGCCCTGGAACATTTCCCGTCAGCCGGCGTCTACAAGGAAGCCCTGCGCCTCTGCATCCTTGCCGATGACTACGACAAGGCGCTGCCGCTGCTGGAAAAAAGCATCGCCTTGAACTTCGATGTCGGCGAAATGACCCGCCGCAAGATCTTCTTCAGCGTGGATCAGATCGGCCGGGCATTTGCAGCCTTCCGCGAAATCGGCCATCGCGACAATCTGAAGAAGCACTATTTCGACAAGTACAGCGAGACCGTGCTGACGGACGGCGAGACGTCATCCCTGCTGGTGCTGCCGATCTACGGTCCGGGGGATGAGATCCGCTTTTCCAGCATCTACGACTGGGTGCTGAAGCAGCTCAGCCACCGGCCGGTGCGGATGGGCTGCGATCCGCGCCTGCGGCCGCTGCTGGAACGCGCGTTCCCCGACACGGAGTTCGTGCCGATCCGGCGCATTCGCCGGACCGACCGCTACGCAATCAGCGACTATGACCAGTTGCCGAGCGTCGATCTCGTGGCGGCCCTGGACAACAGGGGCGTTGCCGCGATCGAGCAGGCCGATCGGATCTGCCTGATCACCGACCTGCTGGCGGATGCCCGGCCGGACCGGCAGAGCTTCCCGCGCGCCTCGGTCTTCTCCCACCGCCCGGATCTGGCGGCGACGTTTTCCCAGCGGTTGCCGCACGGCCGGCCCCTCGTTGGCCTGTCCTGGCGCAGCAGCCTCACCACCTTCTCCCGCCTTGAGCACTACCTCACGATCCAGGACCTCGCCCCCATCCTGGCGATGGAGAACCTCCAGTTCGTCAACCTCCAGTACGACGACTGCGCTGAAGAGCTGGAGTGGGCGGAAGCGCATTTCCCCGGCCAGCTCATCAACCTGCCCGACATCGACCAGTACAACGACTTCGAGAGCGTCGGCGCGCTGATGGCCTGCCTCGATCTCATCGTCGCCCCGGCCACCACGGTGGTGGAGCTGGCGGGGGCCTTCGGCTTCCCGACCTGGATGATGGGCCTGTCCTCGGAAGTGCACTGGCGCAACGGCTCGGGCGACGGGCGGGATGTCTGGTTCGGCAGCATCTCCCACCTGGAGGGCGAGGAGCTGGGCTCGGAGGAGAGCCTGGTTGCCGAACTGAAACGCCGGCTGCAGCAGACCTTCTCGCCGGCCGAGGCGCCCCTGGCCCAGAGCGGTTGACGGGCCGACGGCTAACCGCGTTTGCAAGCAAAACCAAGCACTTTGCCACCCGTGGGCAATCGTGGAGACCAAGACATGTTCGACGGCAAATCGGTTCTGATCACCGGCGGCACCGGGTCGTTCGGGCGCAAATGCGTGGCGACGCTCCTGCGCGACTACCGGCCGGAGCGGGTGATCGTGTATTCGCGCGACGAGCTGAAGCAGTTCGATATGGCGCAGGACTTTGCCCAGCCCTGCATGCGCTACTTCATCGGCGACGTGCGCGACGGCGACCGCCTGCGCACGGCCATGGACCGCGTCGACATCGTCATCCACGCCGCAGCGCTGAAGCAGGTGCCGGCGGCCGAATACAACCCCAACGAATGCATCAAGACCAACATCCACGGGGCGGAAAACGTGATCGCCGCGTCGCTGGACTGCAACGTGTCCCAGGTGATCGCGCTGTCCACCGACAAGGCGGCCAACCCCATCAACCTGTACGGGGCCACCAAGCTGGCGTCCGACAAGCTGTTCGTCGCCGCCAACAATCTGGCCGGGCGGCGGGAAACCCGCTTTGCCGTGGTCCGCTACGGCAATGTGGTGGGCTCGCGCGGTTCGGTGGTGCCCTTCTTCCTGAAGCTGATCGCCGATGGCGCCACCTCGCTGCCGATCACCCACCCGGAGATGACGCGCTTCTGGATCACCCTGCAGGACGGGGTGAACTTCGTGATCAAGAGCTTCGAGCGCATGTATGGCGGCGAGATCTTCGTGCCCAAGATCCCCTCGGTGCGCATCGTCGATCTGGCGCGGGCGCTCGGCCCCGAGCTGAAGCAGGAGATCGTCGGCATCCGCCCCGGCGAGAAGCTGCACGAGGTGATGTGTCCGGCCGACGATTCCCACCTGACCCTGGAGTTCGAGGATCACTTCGTGCTCAGGCCCAGCATCAAGTTCTTCGGGCGCGACATCGACTACGCCACCGACCGGCTGGGCCAGAAGGGCCGCGAAGTGCCCATGGGGTACGACTACAATTCCGGCACCAACCCGCATTTCCTGGATATCGAGGGTATCCTGGAGGTGAACCGGCAGATCGGCCTGTAGCGGCCACGCGGCGGGGCAAGGGATGCGGCGCTAGCCTGCGGCAAGAGGGGGAATAGATGATCCCGTACGGGTGCCAGTCGATCGACGAGGACGACATCGCCGCGGTGGCAGACGTGCTGCGCGGCGACTTCCTGACCGGCGGGCCGGCGGTGGACCGGTTCGAGGCCGCCCTGGCCGCAGCAGTGGACAGCCCCTATGCCGTCGCCTGCGCCAACGGCACCGCAGCGCTGCATCTGGGCATGCTGGCGCTCGGCATCGGCCCGGGCACGACGGTGGTGGTGCCCTCGCTCACCTTCCTGGCGTCGGCCAATGCGGTGCGCTACGTGGGGGCGGAGGTGCGCTTCGCCGATGTCGACCCGGACACCGGCCTGCTGACACCGGAAACCCTGGCGGCGGCGGTGGAGCAGGGCGGGTCCGCCTCGGTGCATGCGGCGGTTGCCGTGCATCTCAACGGCCGCTGCGTCGACCTCGACGGCATCGCCCAGGTCAACAAGCTCTATGGGCTGAAGCTGGTGGAGGATGCCTGCCACGCGGTCGGCGGGGCCGGCATGGTGGCCGGCCGGCGGGAGATGGTGGGAAGCTGCCCGGTGTCGGACCTGGCGTGCTTTTCCTTCCACCCGGTGAAAACCATCGCCATGGGCGAGGGCGGGGCGGTCACCACCCGCAGCCGCGAGATCGCCGAGCGGGTGCGCCTGCTGCGCAACCACGGCATGACCCGCGACCCCGACACCTTCCTCGATCTCGACGAGGGGTTCGACGCGCATGGTGCCGCCAACCCCTGGTACTACGAGATGCACGAGCCGGGCTTCAACTACCGGGCGACGGACATCCACTGCGCGCTGGGGGAAAGCCAGCTCCGCAAGCTGCCGGCCTTCCTCGCCCGGCGGCGCGCGCTGGCCGCCCGCTACGACCGGCTGCTCGCCGGCCTGGCCCCGGCGGTGGTGCCGGTGGCCCGCGTGGCCGAAGACGACGGCTGGCACCTCTATTCCGTGCTGATCGATTTCGCCGGGCTGGGGCGCAGCCGGGCCGATGTGATGCGCGGCCTGCGCGACCGCGGGATCGGCACCCAGGTGCATTACTTCCCGGTGCACCGCCAGCCCTATTACAGCCGGCGCTACGGCACGCTCCGCCTGCCGGGGGCCGATGCCTACTACCGCCGCCAGCTCTCCCTGCCGCTGCACCTGCGCATGGCCGAGGAGGACGTGGACCGCGTGGTCGCCGCCCTGGCCGATGTGCTGGGCCTGGCGGGCGGGGTGGCGAGCAGCCGCGCCGACGTGGCGTAGGGAGAGGCGGAGATGGCCGGTGCCACCGCCATTCTGCCGGCGCGCGGCGGCTCCAAGCGCATCCCCAGGAAGAACATCAAGGCGTTCTGCGGCCGGCCGATGATCGCCTGGCCCATTGCCGCCGCCCTGCAAAGCGGCGCTTTCGCCCGCGTGGTGGTGTCCACCGACGATGCGGAGATCGCCGCGGTGGCGCGCGGCCTGGGGGCGGAGGTGCCCTTCGTGCGCGATGCCAGGCTGGCCGACGATTTCGCCGACACCAAATCGGTGATCGCCGATGCCGTGGCGCGGCTGGGCCTGGCGGATGACGCCGTGGCCTGCTGCCTCTACCCCACCGCGGCGTTCGCCGGGCCGGACGATCTGCGGAACGGTGTGGCGGCGCTGGCGGAACCCGGCGTGCGCTGGGTGATGTCGGTCGCCGAATACGCCACGCCGGTGCAGCGCTCCTACCGCATCGACGGCGGCCGGCTCGTCCCCAACACGCCCGATGCCATGGCCAAGCGGTCGCAGGATCTGGAGCCGGTCTATTTCGATGCCGGGCAGTTCTATTGCGCCCGCGTCGCCACCTGGCGGGACGCAGCTTCGCCCATGTGGGACCGGCCCAAGCCGGTGGTGCTGGCCAAGGGGCGGGTGGTGGACATCGACACGCCGGAGGACTGGGCGCTGGCGGAACTGGTGGTGCGCTTCCTGAAGGACCGCGGCGGGTGACGGGCGCTGCCCGGCGGGTCGCCATCCGGGCGGATGCCAGCCGCACCATCGGCGGCGGCCATGTGATGCGCTGCCTGACGCTGGCGCACGCCCTGGCGGAGCGCGGGGCGGAGGTGCTGTTCGTCGTCAACCCTGGCGCTGCGGAACTGGTGCCGGGCCTGGCCGCATCCGGCTTCGGCGTTGCGGAGGTGGCACCGGGTGCCGCCCCGCTGGTGGATGCCGTGGCCGGCACCTGGGCCGATGGGGCGGATGCCCTGGTGTTCGACATGTACACCATGGGGCGGGCGGACCACGCGGCGGCGCGCGCCGTCGCCCGCCGCATCGCCGTGATCGACGATCTGGCCGACCGGCCGCACGACTGCGACATCCTGTTCGACCAGACCCATGGCCGCGGCCCGGCGGCCTACGCCGATCTGGTGCCGGTGGGGGCGTTGCGCTTGGTGGGGGCGGAGCACGCGCTGCTGCGGCCGGACTTTGCGGCACTCAGGCCGCACAGCCTGGCGCGGCGGGAGGAGGGGGCGCCGGTTCGGCGCATCCTCATCTCCTTCGGGCTGCTGGACATCGGCGGGCTCAGCGCGGTGGCAGCCCGCGCGCTGTGCGGCCGCGGCTTTGCCCTGGACCTCGTGGTGGGGTCCGGCGCACCGACCCTGCCGGACCTGCGCGCCCTGGAAGCCGCTTGCGGCGACCTCACCCTGCATGTGGACAGCGACCGGGTGGCGGCCCTGATGGCGGCGGCCGACCTGGCCTTGGGGGCCGGGGGCTCCACCTCCTGGGAGCGCTGCTGCCTCGGCCTGCCCAGCGTGCTCGCCGTGGTGGCGGACAACCAGCGCGCCATCGCCGCCAATCTGTCTGCCGCCGGTGCTGCGGTGCTGCTGGCGGAGGTTACCGAAGCTGCGGTGGCCGACGCCGTGGCCGCGTTGGCCGCCGATGCCGAGGCCCGCATCGCCATGGCGCGCACCTGTGCCGCCATCTGCGACGGCCGCGGCGCTGCCCGCCTGGCCGGGGCGATCCTGGCACCGGCGGTCACGGTGCGCCCGGCGACCCTGGAGGATGCCCGCAACGTGTGGGTGTGGCGCCATGCCGGGGATGCCGTGCGCTTCTACCGTTCCGGCCAGACCACGCCGTGGCCGGACCATCTGGACTGGTTCACCCGCGCGCTCGGCGATCCGCGCCGCGACCTGCTGATCTGCCAGGCCGAGGGCCGGGCGGTCGGCCATGTGCGCTTCGACGCCGCGGATGGTGCGCCGACGGAGCGCTGGGTGAGCCTGTGCGTCGATCCCGACGCGCGCGGCGATGGGCTGGGCGCGCGCTGCCTGGCCGCCGGCTGTGCCCATGCCGCCGCCGGCGGGGCCGTGCGCATCCATGCGCATATCCACCGGGACAATGCCGCCTCGCTCGCCGTCTTCGCCCGCTGCGGCTTCCTCGATACCGGCGTGCGGGAGGGCGAGTTCGGCGTCTTCACCCTGCCGCAACCCGGCCGGGCGGCAGACGGCCATCGTGCCCAGGTTACATCCTCCGCCAACTAGGGTACCGAAGGGGCCGCATGGGCGAACCGCCACCGAGGACCTGGGAGACCGCCATGCCCCGCGAGATCCAGATCGCCGGTCGCAAGATCGGCCCCGACCATCCGCCCTATGTGATCTGCGAGCTGTCGGGCAACCACAACGGCTCGCTGGAGCGCGCGCTGGCATTGATGGAGGCGGCGGCGGCCACCGGTTGCGATGCCATCAAGATCCAGACCTACACGCCCGACACCCTGACCATCGACTGCGACCGCCCGGAGTTCCGCATTTCCGGCGGGCTGTGGGATGGCCAGACCCTCTACGACCTCTACCGCGAGGCGCAGACGCCGTTCGAATGGCACGAAGCACTGTTCGCCAAGGCGCGCGCGTTGGGGGTGACGCTGTTTTCCACCCCGTTCGATGAGAGTGCCGCCGACCTGCTGGACGGCCTCGGCGCGCCCGCCTTCAAGATCGCGTCGTTCGAGGCCACCGACCTGCCGCTGGTCGCCCATGTGGCCAGCAAGGGCAAGCCGATGATCATCTCCACCGGCCTCGCCAATCTGGGCGAGATCGAGCAGACGGTGGCGACGGCGCACCGGAACGGCTGCCGCGAGCTGGTGCTGCTCCACTGCATCAGCTCCTACCCCGCACCGGACGAGGACTCCAACCTGCGCACCATGCCCCACCTGGCCGACGCGTTCGATGTGGTGGCCGGGCTGTCGGACCACACCCACGGCACCGCGGTGGCGGTGGCGGCGGTGGCGCTGGGGGCATCGGTGATCGAAAAGCACTTCACCCTGGCGCGTGCCGATGGCGGCCCCGATGCCGCCTTCAGCCTGGAGCCGGACGAGTTCCGCCGGCTCTGCGCCGATTGCCGCTCGGCCTGGGCGGCCTTGGGCAGCGTGCGCTACGACCTGAAGGGGTCCGAACAGGGCAATGTGGTGTTCCGCCGCTCGCTCTACGTGGTCAAGGACATCGCGGCAGGCGAGGCGCTGACGCGCGACAATGTGCGGTCGATCCGGCCCGGCCATGGGCTGGCGCCGCGCCATCTGCCCGATGTGCTGGGGCGCACGGCCAAGCGGGCCATCCGGCGGGGCGAACCGCTGGACTGGTCGGCGATTTCATAAGAAGACGGAGAAAGGAGCGTCATGCGCAAGGTCGTGGTCACCGGCGGGGCAGGGTTCATCGGCTCGGCGGTGGTGCGCCTGCTGGTGGGGGAGCTGAACGTCGAGGTCGTCACCGTCGATGCACTCACCTACGCCGCCAACCCGGCGTCCCTGGCGCCGG
>JAGQRL010000047.1 GCA_020425485.1 Rhodospirillaceae bacterium | reverse complement strand
GGGGCCGGCGGCGATTTGCTGGCAGATTCCTTTTATTTCACCGGGTTGAGTGCAGATCGGGGCGATCGGGTCCGCTCTGGTACGGCAGTTGCGCGGAGGGAGGCCAAACCCCTCAACCCGTCGTACCGACAGGAGACGTCTCCGATGACCACGCCCCCCCATGCCGTCCGGCCCACCGTACCGGTGATCCTCGCCGGCAGTGACGGCACGCGGCTGTGGCCGCTGTCCCGCGCTGCCATGCCCAAGCAGTTCCAGCCGCTCACCGACCGGCTGACCCCTTACCAGAAGGCCCTGACGCTGGTGTCCGGCGGGCCCTACGCGTCGCCCATCATCGTCACCACCGCCACCTATCTCGACCTGGCGCGTGTCCAGGCCAAGGCGGTGGGGGTAACCGACCCGCTGTTCGTGGTCGAGCCCGCCGGGCGCAACTCCGCACCGTCGATCCTGGCCGCGGCCATCCTGTGCACCCGGCGGCATTCCGCTTCCGATCTGCTGGTGCTGCCGTCCGATCACCATCTGAACGGGGACGATCGCTTCCAGCGTTCCATCGATACGGCCAGGGAACTGGTGGCCACCGCGGACATGCTGATCGCCTTCGGCATCCACCCCACCAACCCGGAAACCGGCGGCCGCTACATCCGCGCCGGTGCGCCGATGGTGGTGCCGGGTGCCCGGCTGATCGACCAGTTCCTGGAAAAGCAGAGCCGCTCGCAGGCCGAAGCGCTGCTGGGCGACGAGGACGTGCTGTGGAACAGCGGCCTGTTCTACTTCCCCACCGAGCGCCTGCTGGAAGAGGCGGCACGCCTGCAGCCGGCCATGCTGACGGCCGTGAACTACGCGGCGGAAACCGCACGGCTGTCCGGTCCCGTCGTCCATCTGGACGAAGCGACCTACGCCAAGGCGCAGAGCCTGCCCATCGACATCGCCGTGATGGAACGCACCGACTGTGCCGCGGTGGTGCCGATGACCGCCGACTGGAACGATATCTGCACCTACTCCGATCTCTGGGACATCGCCGAGGAGCGCGACACCAACGGCAACGTGACGCTGGGAACGGTGGTGACGGAGCAGACCTCCAACAGCTACCTGCGCAGCGACGGACGCCTGACCGCCGTGGTCGGCCTGGACAACGTGGTGGTCATCTCCACCGATGACGCGGTGCTGGTTGCCGACAGGTCGGAAACCCAGGCGATCCGCCCGCTGGTGGAACGGCTGGCCGCCGAAGGGGCGAAGGAGGTGGAGCGGCCGCCCACCGCCGTCCACCACTGGGGAACCCACCGGACGGTCGACCGCGGCATCGGCTACCAGGTGAACCATATCATGGTGATGCCGGGCGAGCGCCTGTCGCTGCACTACCACCACTACCGGTCGGAGCATTGGACCGTGGTCAGCGGGGTTGCCCGGGTCATCGTCGACGACCGCGAGCACGACGTGCGGCCGAACCAGACCGTCTATGTCCCGCTGGGGGCCGTGCACCAGATCGAAAACCGGGCGCGCGTGGGGCTCCACCTGATCGAGGTGCAGTGCGGCGGCTATCTGGGGGAAGACGATGTGGTGCTGCTGGACGAGGTGGATCACGCCGCGGGCGGCCTGCCGGATTTCGCCAGGGCCGCGGAGTAGCCCACCCCCTCAGGCCATCCCCTCCGGCCGCCCCCTCCGGCCGCCTCCGCGCGTGCCGGCAGATATTTACGAATGGTACCGACCGGCGTCTTCCCCGAAGGCGCCGGTTCGCCGTTGTCGGCGGCCCGGCGGGTGTGATCCCGATCTTCGAAGATAAATCAGATCCTTACCTACGTAGAGGATTTCCTAACCTCCTCGGCCGTAGATGTGTTGCAGCAGGATGAATTTTTGCCCTCGGGGTGTGACAAGGCCCCGAGGCGGATCGCGTATCCGCAGGGGCGGTCTCCTGTCTTGGACAACACGGACACCTGTGCCCGATGGGTTTGGCAACTGACAGCGTGCAGCATCGGCCTGCCTGGCCCTGGACCGGCCAGATGCGGTGGCTTCGGCGCCATATCCTCATGGGGCTTGTGGTCACCGGCTTCGTGGTCAGCCTGGCCCTCGGCTTCGACACGCTGTCCGGCGCCAGCGACGTCGTCAGCCACCTCCTGGACGAGAACACGGTGTGGCCGGCCACCCGGGCGGAAGACGGACTGGTCCGCCTGGACGGCGCGTTGGCGCGGTTGGCGGCCGACCCCACCCCGCAGCACGGTGCTGCCGTTGTCGACCAGATTGCCATCCTGCAGGACCGTTTGGCGGTGCTGGAGAGCGGCGAGGTCGCAGCACATCTGGCCGAAGATGGGGTCGACGGCCAGGTGCGGACCCTGCGCGATCTGGTAACAGCGCTCGCCCCCCTCGCCGATGGCCTTGCGCAAGGCGATGCCGCCGCCGCCGAGCGGGCATTGGCTCTTGTACAGCCGGCCGTCGCACCGACGGAGGCGTGGATCCTTGAGGTCCAGCAGGGCCATCGCGACCATCTGCAGGCCCATGTGGAAAGCCGCACCCGCGCCATCTGGCTGGTGATCGTCGCCCTGGGCGGCCTGGTGCTGTCCGGCGTGATCTTCATGCTGATGCTGACCCTGGAAATCCGCTCGGGCCGCCGCAAAACCGATGCCGCGGAGGCATCGCACATGGTCGCGGCGGCGGCCGAACTGCGCCTGAAGGATGCCATCGAAGCCATTCCGGAGGGCTTTGCCCTCTATGATGCCGACGACCGCCTGGTGCTGAGCAATCAGCGCTACCGCAACATCTACCGCGCCAGTGGCGCCGCCATCGTGCCGGGCGCCACCTTCGAGGACATCATCCGCCACGGGGTGGAGCGCGGGCAGTATGCCGAAGCCGTCGGCAACGAAGAGGCGTGGATCGCCGAGCGCGTCGCCCGCCACCGGTCGCCCAGCGGCCCCATCGAACAGCGGCTCAACGACCGCCGCTGGCTGCGCATCGAAGAGCGGCGGACCAGCGAGGGCGGGGTTGTCGGCGTGCGGGTGGACATCACCGGCATCAAGCGCGCCCAGGATCTGTTGAGCCGGGCCGAGCAGATCGCCGATCTGGGCCATTTCAACGTGGATGTGGCCAGCGGCGAAACGGTGTTTTCCGCCCACCTCTATCGCATCCTCGGCCTCTCTGCGAAGCAGGCGGCAAGCACCAACCTGCTGATGGACCGGCTCGACGAAACCGATCGCCGGCAGCTCGCCCGGGCGCTGGAGGGAACCAGGCGCGAGGGGCGGGCCTTCCAGGGGGTGTTCTCCAGTGTCGAGATCGACGGTGAGCCCCGCTGGTTCGTCGTCAACCTGGCGGCCGATGCCGGCCCGTCCGGCGAGATCCAGGA
>JAGQRL010000371.1 GCA_020425485.1 Rhodospirillaceae bacterium | reverse complement strand
ATCATCACGTCGGACTGGCGCGGGCTCGGCCGCGGGATCACGCCCAGCCGGTCGAGATCGTAGCGCGGCATGTAGGCCTGGATCATCTCGATCGCGCAGCAGGCGAGCCCGAAGGTCATCGGCCACAGCGACCCGGTGCGCGCCCAGCTCACCAGCTCGTCATACTTGGTCAGAAGGAAGCCCTTGCGGCGCGCCTGTTCGGCTGCCGCGGCCACCAGCCGGTCCTGGTCGGGACCCGGCGGAATGCCCGGCGGCATGCTGTCCGCCGCCGTCGCCGTTACTCCCATTCCAGCGCCCCTTTCTTCCATTCGTAGATGAAGCCGATGGTGAGGATGCCCAGGAAGACGACCATCGACCAGAAACCGAACTGCCCGATATCGCCCAGCGCCACCGCCCAGGGGAACAGGAAGGCGACTTCCAGGTCGAAGATGATGAACAGGATCGACACCAGGTAGAACCGCACGTCGAACTTCGAACGGGCATCGCTGAAGGCATCGAAGCCGCATTCGTAGGCCGACAGTTTTTCCGGATCCGGGCGGTGCGGCCCCAACAACACCGACGCCACCACCATGAGCACCGCCATGGCGATGGCAATGCCGAGGAAGATGAGGATCGGGTAGTACTCGGCGAGCAGGCTTGCAGTCATGGGAATCCCGGGGGCTGTCCGACGCGGAGGCGGATCTGAGGCGACACTGCCGGCAACCCGCACGCCCGCAATGCGGCCTCGACTATAGGAAGCCGGGCTGCGGCCGGAAAGGGATTTCCGAGCGCCGGGCCGTTTCGCCACGTCAGCCCTGCCCGGATCGCAACCCATGCCTGGCCGGGGCGCGATGGCCGATGCCATCGCCGACGCCCTACTAGGTTTTTCTGGGGATTGGGCCGCGCCGGGGGATGGCGCGAGTGACGGGACTTGAACCCGCGGCCTCCGGCGTGACAGGCCGGCGCTCTAACCAACTGAGCTACACCCGCAAACCCCTGCGCTGCGGCAGAGGGCGCCGATCTACGCCCTTGCTGCCGGGATTGTCAACACGCAGCGGGGCTCTGGCGGTTGATCCCGGCGCCGGTCTGCCGACACAGTGCAGACTGGCAATGCGGCCATGCTTCGTCCAGCCCTGCCGTGGGCCCGCGCCGCCCCCGCAATGCGCCTGCAATGCGCCGGGGGGTGCACCCGCGACCGAAAGGCTCTGCCATGCCCATGGACCTGCAGACACCGCGGCTGCGGCTGCGCCCGTTGACCATGGCCGATGCGCCGCGCATCGCGGAGCTGGTGTTCAGCGACCCGGAGGTGGCCAAGGGCCTGGCCCATGACATCAGCCGGCCCGCCGACCGCCTGGGTTTTGCCGAAGCCTGGTGCCGCGACCTCGGCATCGATGGCACCGGCGCGGTGTGGGCCCAGGGCGGCATCGCCGGATTCGCGGTGATCGACCATGCCGGTGCGTTGGCCCCCGGCGGCACCGTGCTGGGGGTCGCCGGCATCTACGGCCCGCAACTGGAGGACGGCCGCTGGACAGGCGAGATGTTCTATGCGCTGGGCCGGCAGTTCCACGGCAACGGCGTGATGTCGGAAGCCGGGCCGGCGGTGATGGAGGCGTTTTGCCGGTTGCCCACCGCCGGCAGCCTCTACGCCGTCTACTGGAGTTCCCTGAACCCCGCCTCGGGCTGCGTTCTGCGCCGGCTGGGGTTCCAGCATGTCGGTCCGCGCCAGATCCTTGAGGAGTACGACGCCGCGCGCGCCCTGTCGTTTGGTGCGTTCGAGCTGTGGCGCCTCGCTGAGGCCGCGGGGGCCGACCTGCCGCGCGTGGCCCGGGAAGCCGCCATCAAGCTAGGCCACCTGTCGCGCGAAGGCCTTGTCAGCCGGGAGACGGCCCTGGCCGATCTGCGCGCCGCACTGGGCGGCCGAGCGAATGGCGACGGCCTGGACGCGGAAATCGCCGCGGCGTTCGATTTCGGCACCGGCAATCCGGGGCTCGCCCACTATCGCTACAACGTGGGCGCGCCCTGAGCGGGCTGCCAACTCCGGCAAGTCTGGAATCCGGGAAGCCGCGCGCGGCACGGCGCCGGGCGGTGCCCGACCCGAGACATAGGTGAC
>JAGQRL010000370.1 GCA_020425485.1 Rhodospirillaceae bacterium | reverse complement strand
GGCGCGCTGGTGCGGCTGGCCGATGGCGTTCCGGTGACCCGCGGCCGCCTGGAGAAGATGTCCAAGTCCAAGAAGAACGTGGTGGGCCTGGAAGCCATGGTGGACGGCTACGGTGCCGACACCGTGCGCCTGCTGCTGCTCTCCGACA
Organism: Rhodospirillaceae bacterium; assembly: GCA_020425485.1. GTDB lineage: Bacteria > Pseudomonadota > Alphaproteobacteria > DSM-16000 > Inquilinaceae > JACKIH01. The sequence continues at coordinate 7,282 of JAGQRL010000370.1, read as the reverse complement.
GCCCGCCGGAACGCGACCTGGAATGGACCGAAGCGGGCATCGAAGGGGCGTGGCGCTACGCCAACCGGCTGTTCCGCCTGGTCACCGAGCCGGCGGTGGAGCTGCCGCCGCCGGGCACGGCCCTGCCCGACGGCCTGTCTGCGGCCGCGCTCTCCCTGCGCGCGCTCACCCACAAGACGGTGGCGGCGGTGGATGCCGATTTCGCCGGTTTCCGCTTCAACCGGGCGATCGCGCGGTTCCGCGAGCTGACCACGGGGATTGCCGAATTCGCGCCCGCGGGGCCGGCCGACGGCTGGGCCCTGCGCGAGGCCAGCGAGGCCCTGGTGCGCCTGGTGGGGCCGATGATGCCGCATCTGTGCGAGGAGCTGTGGCAGCACCTGGGCCATGCCGATACCCTGCTGCTGGATGCCCCCTGGCCGGAAGTCGATCCCGCCTTGCTGGCGGAGGACACGGTGACCGTGGCCGTCCAGGTCAACGGCAAGCTGCGCGCCACCCTGACGCTGCCGCGCGATGCCGACAAGGCGGTGGCGGAGGAACTGGCCCTGGCGGAAGACAACGTGGCACGGGCCATGGCGGGCAAGCCGCCGCGCAAGGTGATCGTCGTGCCCAATCGGATCGTCAATGTCGTCGTCTAGGCCAGCGGCCCCCGGCCGCCGCGCCGTTCTGGGCCAGCTCGGCGGGCTGGCGGCGGCCCTGGCGCTGGCGGCCTGCGGCTACCAGCCGCTCTACGGCACGACATCCAGCGATGGCGGCACCGGCACCGGCACTGACGTTGTGGCGGAGATGGCGAGCATCTCGGTTGACGTCATCGCCGAGCGGCGCGGCCAGATCCTGCGGCGCCTGCTGACCGAGCGCCTGACGCCGCGCGGCCGCCCGGCCGATCCGCGCTGGCGGCTGGAAACCCAGCTTGCGGAAACCACCGAGCGCATCGGCATCACCGAAACCGATGTGGCGACCCGCGCCAACCTCGCCCTGACGGCGACCTACCGGCTGATCGACCTGGCGGACGGCAGCATCGCCTTCCAGGCCACCACCGCCACGGTGACGAGCTTCAACATCCTGCGCGACGAATACGCCACCGAGGTGAGCCGCCAGAGCGCCCGCGATGCCGCCCTGGAACAGGTCGCCGAGGATATCAGCCGGCGGCTCGCCATCCATTTCCGCTCCCGTCCCTCCCCATGAGGATCCTGCCGGCCCGGCTCGCCGCATTCCTGCGCGCGCCGGACCCGGCGGTGGCTGCCGTGCTGCTCTACGGTCCCGACCAGGGGGCGGTGCTGGAGCATGGGGCGGCCCTGCGCCGGGCGATCCTCGGTGAGGGCGACGACCCCTTCCGGTTTGCCGAGTTCGCCGCCTCCGACCTGCAAAAGGACCCGGCCCGGCTGGCCGACGAGTTCGGCGCCCTGGCGCTGACCGGCGGGCGCCGGGTGGTGCGGGTGCGCGAGGCGGCAGACGGCATCACCGATGCGGTGGCCGATGCGGTGGGCCTGCCGGGCGATGCGCTGATCGTGGTGGAGGCGGGCGACCTGCCGGCCCGCTCGCGCCTGCGCAAGCTGTTCGAGGGGGCGGCCAACCTTGCCTCCATCGGTTGCTACGCGCCGGAGGGCGAAGCGCTGGGCCGGCTGGTGGATGGCTGGCTGTCGGCGGACGACCTGCGCCTGACCCCGGGCGCCCGCGACCTGCTGCTGGAACGCCTGGCGGCCGACCGCGCGCTCGCCCACCGGGAGGTGGAAAAGCTGGCGCTCTATGCCGCCGGCAAGGGCCAGATCGCCGAAGCCGACGTGGCGGCGGTGGTGGGCGATGGGGTGGAACCGGCACTGGACGACATCGTCGATGCCGCACTCACCGGCGATGCCGCGGCGGCCGATGCGGCCCTCGACCGCTTCTTTGCCGGCGGTGGGGCGGCGGTGGCGGCCATCCGCGCCATGCTGCGCGAAATGCTGCGGCTTCACCGGGTGCGCTCCGCCGAAGCGGAGGGGGCGAGCCAGCAGGCCGCCATCGCCGGGCTGCAGCCCAAGGTGTGGCCCAACCAGCAAAGCGCCTTCCGCCGCCGGCTGGACCGCTGGTCGCTGGTGCGGCTCGACCGCGCACTGGCCCGCCTGGGCGAAACCGAGGCGCTCACCAAGCGCACCGGCCACCCGGCCGACACCATCTGCCGCCAAGCCGTGCTCTCGCTGGCCGTGATGGCAGGGCGGCGGTAGCAGGCCGGTTCGTCGCTGGCGCCGCTACGCGCGGGTGGATAATTTGAGCCAGGCAGTTTGTTGTTCGCTTTGCAGGGAAGGCGGGATCCCATGCCTGAGGACGTGGCCAGCCGGTACCTTTTCACGCCGCCGAATATAGAGCCCCTCAATCTCGACCTGGCGGAGCTGAGTGGCGGCGGGGAGTGCCCCTCACAGTACTACGGCAAGACCCATGATGGCCGAGATGTCTATTGCCGCTATCGGGGTGGCAGTCTCTCCGTCGATGTGGGGGATGTATGTCTGCTGGATGCACACATCGGTCCACCGCTCCACGGCAGCATGCCGCTCGCCCAGCTCTGCCATTTGGCCGGGCTCACCATCGGCGGCGACCGCCCACCGATGCCCGATCATGACGAGATGCGGGCCAACGGTTGGGAGGACCTGAGTGGGGCAACGACGTTCTTTTTCTCGTCGCACAACAGCACCATGGAGACGGCGCGACGGGTCGTTCGGGAGTTTCAGGCATCCATGCCGAACGGGTGCATCGTCGACTCCGTAGAGACCGAACCAACCAGCGATCCGACCGACCCGAATGGCGGGACCTGGTTGCGCGCCACGGTCGTCCCCGGATCGATCGAGTCCTTGAACTCGTCCATGACCTATCTGATGTGCGGGGACTATTCCTCCGAGAGATATGTAAGAGTCACTCAAGAAGGGTCTTGGCTGGAATATCTTTTTCCAAGAGCCAGTGTATTTCATGTGCATTTTCAAGTATTTAAAGGCAAGATCTACAAATATGGCGATACGGCGAAAGCTAGTTTGTCGGCGAAGCAGAACCGAAACATTCGGGTGGCCGGTCAAGACGACGAGTGCCTGCATGCGACCTTCTCTGTGCACTCGCAGTTTCCAACGGCCGATGAGACCAGGAGGGGCTTGGAGCTGCGGTTTGGGGACCTGCTCGACACCTGCTTTCCCAGGCGAACGATCCTGGCCTACCACATGGATGATGGCCGGCGATTTCCGGGTGCAGACACCGAGGCCCCCTTGGATCCACGCATTGCAGAGTGGATCGAGGGCGGCGAGGATCGATGGCTGCATCTCACCAACAAGGGCACCCACGACGATCCCGTCTTCGTGGGCCTGAAGCCCGGCCCTCTCGTCAGCTCCTGAAGGGCGGAGCCGGGATCGTCGTCGCCAGCGTCCAAGCCGGTGTCGGTTTCGCCGTTGCCCGCGGCACGGCGATTTGCCACCGTCGGGGCTTCGTTCTGCCCGCTGCGAAGGCCCCCGCCCATGCCCGATGTCGCCTTGCCGTTCTCCCGTGCTGAATACGCCCAGCGCCTGGCGAAGGTGCGCACCGCCATGGCGGCGGCCGGGCTCGACCTGCTGTGGATCTCCGATCCCTCCAACATGGCCTGGCTCACCGGCTATGACGGCTGGAGCTTCTACGTCCACCAGGGCGTGCTGGTGGGCCAGGAGGTCGATCCCATCTGGTGGGGCCGCTCGCAGGATGCCAACGGGGCGGTGCGCACGGTGTACATGCCGGAGGCCGACATCGTCGGCTACCCCGACCGCCTGGTGCAGAACCCCACCGATCACCCCATGGGGCATCTGGCCGATCTGATCCGCGCGCGCGGCTGGGGGACGGCTCGCCTCGGCGCGGAATGGGACAACTACTATTTCTCCGCCAAGGCGCTGGACGTGCTGCGGGCCGGCCTGCCCGATGCCGTCCTCAGCGACGCCACCGGCCTGGTGAACTGGTGCCGTGCGGTGAAGTCCGACGCCGAAATCGGCTACATGCGCCAGGCGGCCCGCATCGTGGAAAAGGCAATGGCGCGGGCCATCGAGCTGATCGAGCCGGGCCGCCGCAAGAACGACCTGGTGGCGGAAGTCTACCGCACCCAGATCGCCGGTACCGACGAGTTCGGCGGCGACTATCCCGCCATTGCACCCTTGCTGCCCACCGGCAGCGATGCCGCGGCCCCGCACCTCACCTGGGACGACAAGCCGTTCCAGCCCGGCGCCGGCACGTTCTTCGAGCTGGCGGGCTGCGTGCGCCGCTACCACTGCCCGCTGTGCCGCACCGTCTATCTCGGCACCCCGCCGCAATTCCTGGTGGAGGCGGAAAAGGCGCTGGTGGAAGGGCTGAACGACGGGCTGGAGGTGGCGCGGCCGGGCAACCGGGCGGGCGATGTGGCCGCCGCCCTCTATGCCGCGCTGGGCCGTGCCGGCATCGAGCGGGAAGGGCGCTGCGGCTATCCCATCGGCCTCAGCTATCCGCCGGACTGGGGCGAGCGCACCATCAGCTTCCGCACCACCGACGACACCATCCTGCAAGCCGGCATGACCTTCCATTTCATGCCCGGGCTGTGGATGGCCGATTGGGGGCTGGAGATCACCGAGAGCATCCTCATCCGCGAGGCCGGGCCGGCGGAGTGCCTGGCCAGCGTCGAGCGCAAGCTGTTCGTCAAGCCGTGAGCGTGCTGGCCGTGAGCGTGCTGGAAGACGCGACAGCGGTGCTCGGCGACCTGATCGCCGTGCCCACCGTGTCCGCTGACAGCAACCTGGAACTCATCGCCTACTGTGCTGCCAAGCTGGACGCGCTGGGGGCGAAGACGGAAATGACGCTCGACCCCTCGGGCACCAAGGCCAACCTGTTCGCCACCATCGGGCCGGAGGAGGACGGCGGCATCGTGCTGTCGGGCCACACCGATGTGGTGCCGGTGGAAGGCCAGGACTGGTCGGTGGAACCCTTCGCGCTGACCCGGCGCGACGGCCGCCTGTTCGGCCGCGGGTCGTGCGACATGAAGGGCTTCATCGCCTGCGCGCTCGCCATGGCGCCGCGCTTCGCCGAGGCCGATCTGGCGCGGCCGCTGCACCTCGCGCTCACCTATGACGAGGAGGTCGGCTGCATGGGCGCCAAGGTGCTGCTGCAGGCGCTGAAGGACAGCGGGCGGCGGCCCTCGGTGTGCCTGATCGGCGAACCGACGGAGATGCGCATCATCGAAGGCCACAAGGGCTGCTACGAGTATTCCGTGGCGTTCAAGGGCCTGGCCGGCCATGGCTCCGACCCCGATGCCGGGGTGAGTGCGGTGGAATACGCCGTGCGCTACGTTTCCCGCCTGCTGGAACTGCGCGAGGCGCTGAAGGCCCGCGCCATGCCCGGCTCGCCCTTCCGGCCGCCCTTTTCCACGCTGCAGATCGGCCGCATCGCCGGCGGCATCGCCCAGAACGTGATCGCCGACCACTGCCATGTGGACTGGGAGTTCCGGCCCGTCGCCGCCGCCGACGTGGCCTTCCTGAAAAGCGCCATCGCCGCCTACGCCGAAGACACCCTGCTGCCGGCCATGCGCGCGGTCCATCCCGATGCGGATATCGAGACCACGGTGCTGGGCGAGGTGGACGGGCTGGAGCCGATGGCCGACAGCGAAGCCGTGCGCCTGGCCGCAGCGCTGACCGGCGGCAACGCCACCGATGTGGTGTCCTTCGGCACCGAGGCGGGGCTCTACCAGGCGCTCGGCATTTCCACCGTGGTGTGCGGCCCCGGCTCCATCGAGCAGGCGCACAAGGCCGACGAGTTCATCGCCGAAGAGCAGATGGGCCAGTGCCTGGCCATGCTGGAACGCCTGGCACGGCGGCTGGAACGGGCGGCCTGACCCCTCCCACGATCCCGCCGCGACCCCCGACGGGGCCCTCCGCGACCCCCCGCGGACTCCACACGGATCGAGCGAAAATGGCCGAAATGGCCGGCTGCGCAGGCACCGCGCGGCGGATGCTTCGAAGCCCTGTGGGTTTACAACGCCAGCATGCCTGTGTTGTCCTGCCTTCATGACGAGACAGGCGCGGCCGTTCGGCTGCCCGATCCGGGCCCTTTCCCCTCGGCCCACACCCCTCACACAGCGTCTCGTCCAAGCCGCCAGGCGACCGAACTGAAACAGGGAGCAGTAACATGCGCACCATCAGCCTTTCCATTGCCGCCATCGCGGTCACGGCGCTGTCGACCACCGCCGCCTTTGCGGATTCGATCACCGACCGCGTGGCGGCCGGCGAGCCCATCCGCATCGGCTTCGCCAACGAGGTTCCCTGGGCCTATCCGGGCGAGGACAACGCGCCGCTCGGCTTCGTCAACGCGTTTGCGCTGGGCGTGCTCGACCACATGGGCATCGACAACATCGAGCCCGTGGTCACCGAATGGGGCGGCCTGATCCCCGGCCTCCAGGCCGGCCGGTTCGACATCATCACCGGCGGCATGTACATCCTCGGCACCCGCTGCGAGAACGTGAACTTCGCCGAGCCCATGGGCATCTTCGGCGATGCCTTCATCGTGCCCGCCGGCAATCCCGACGGCATCGAGACCTTCGAGGACCTGGTGGAGAACGAGGATGCCATCTTCGTCACCGGTGCCGGCTACAACCAGGTGGAATACGCGCTCAGCGTCGGCGTGCCGGATGACCGCATCCTGCAGGTGCCGGGGCCGACTGAGATCCTGGCCGCCGTGCGCGCCGGCCGCGCCAATGCCGGCGGCGTCACCTACTTCACCGCGCTGAACCTGGCCGAACAGAGCGGCGGCGAGGTTGAGGTGACCGACCCGACGCTGATGCCGGAAGAAACCATGTACTGGGTGGGCATCGCCTTCCGCCAGTCGGACACCGACTTCCTGGCCGAATGGAACGCCGCCCAGGCGGAATATCTGGGCAGCGAGGCGATGATGGAGGCGGTGGCCGAGTACGGCTACACCGAATCCCAGCTCCCCGGTGACACCACCACCGAATACGCCTGCGCCAACCGCTAGCGTTCAAGACCGGCCCGCGGCGGGCGAACCGGGAGCCTCCCGGCCGCCGTTGCGGGCCGCCACGCCTGCCGAGACGACCCAAAAAGGCCCGCCGCAATGTGCGGGCGCCCCATGCCACTCCGCATGCCGGCCGCGCCGCGGCCACCCGAACCCATCGGCCGCGACAATCAACCGAGGTGCCACCCGCCCAGGATGAGTCTCCGCCCATGTCGTATCTGGAATTCCTGGAAGAATTCGGCCAGCGCTACCTCGACGGTACGCTGATCACCCTCATCCAGGCGGTCTGCTCGTCGATCCTGGCGATCGCCATCGCCGT
>JAGQRL010000369.1 GCA_020425485.1 Rhodospirillaceae bacterium | reverse complement strand
TGGACCCATGAGGACCTGGACCTGATCGAAGCCAACGAGGCGTTCGCCGCGCAGGCGATCTCGGTCAACCGGGAACTCGGCTGGGATACCGCCAAGGTCAACGTCAACGGCGGCGCCATCGCGCTCGGCCACCCGGTCGGTGCCAGCGGCGCCCGCATCCTGACCACGCTGCTGTACGAGCTGCAGAAGCGCGACCTGAAGAAGGGTCTGGCGACCCTGTGCATCGGCGGTGGCCAAGGCATCGCCATGTGCGTCGAGCGCCTCTGATCCCGTCCGGATCCGTCGAAGGCCGCCGCTTGGCGGCCTTCTTCGGTCCTGGGACCACTCGCGAGACGCGAAAGACCCGGCTGCGGAACCGGCCTGCTCACGGCGGGGGTGGGTGGACCGCACCGCAAGAACCAGACACCCGAGAAGGAGCACAACATGTCCCGTGTAGCACTCGTCACTGGCGGCACCCGTGGCATCGGCGCAGCGATCGCCAAGCGTCTGAAAGCGGATGGTCTGACCGCCGTGGCTTGCGACGTGGTTGCCGATCAGCTCAAGGCGTTCGAAGCGGAAACCGGCATTCCGGGCTATGAGATCAACGTCGCCGACTATGCTTCGGTGGAAGCCGGCGTCGCCAAGATCGAAGCCGAAGTCGGGCCGATCGACATCCTGGTCAACAATGCCGGCATCACCCGTGACGGCCAGATGTTCAAGATGGACCCCGTGACCCAGTGGGAAGCGGTGCTGCGCGTCAACCTGTTCGGCGTGTTCAACACCTGCCGCGCCATCTCCGGCGGCATGCGTGGCCGCAACTGGGGCCGCATCATCAACATCTCCTCGATGAACGGCCAGCGCGGCCAGTTCGGCCAGTCCAACTACTCCGCCGCCAAGGCCGGCATGATCGGCTTCACCCGCTCCATCGCCATGGAGCTGGCGGGCAAGGGCGTCACCTGCAACTGCGTCGCCCCGGGCTTCATCCTGACGGAGATGACCGGTGCCATGCCTCCGGAAATCCTCGACGGCGAGGTGAAGAAGATCCCGGTCGGCCGCATCGGCCAGCCGGACGATATCGCCAGCGCGGTGTCGTATCTCGCCAAGGATGAGGCCGCCTTCATCACCGGCCAGACCATCAGCGTCAACGGCGGCCAGCTCCAGACCTGAGCCGCGGGGGCGGCAGCGCCGCCCCGAACCTTGTTGCGCCCGTCCACCGCCCCGGCCCGCCGCCGGGGTGGGGGCGGGCCATCCCTTTTGTGCCCCATCGTTGGCCCGCGGGCTGGCGCATCTGCCGATCGGACTGCACCTGCCAGCGGGCCGGGGACCGGACCCGGATGCACACCCATCTGCGGTGTCGTCCGCTTCAGGAGCCTGCCATGGCAACCGTCCCGCTGCTCGACTACGAAGCCGCCTCGCCGGAGGCTCAGGCGGTGTTCGACGACATCAAGTCCACCCGCAACGTTCCCGACGTGAACAATTTCTGGAAGGCGCTGGCCCACGACCCGGCGACCCTGAAGCGGGTGTGGGAGGGGCTGAAGCAGATCATGGCGCCGGGTGCCTTGGATCCGCTGACCAAGGAAATGATCTACATCGCCATCAGCGCCAGCAACGGCTGCAGCTACTGCGCCCATTCCCATACCGCGTCCGCCCGCAACCGCGGGATGACGCCGGAGATGTATGCCGAACTGCTGGCCGTGGTGGGCATGGCCAACCAGACCAACGCGCTCGTCAACGCCATGCAGGTGCCGGTGGACCCGGCCTTCCTGGCGCCGCAAGCTCCCACCGGCGGTTGACGGCCGGGGGCCGGCCCGCCCGTGGCGGTGGGCCGCCTGAAACCCGCTCCCTGCGACATTCTCATCCGCAGCGCCGATCGGCGTTGGCAGCCGCTCGCACGCTGAATACTCTTTCACAAATTGTCTAATCCGCCCGCATCTCTATCAGGCGTGCATGGTTAACCGGCCCTGGGGCGGATCGGCCGTGGTCCCGGGGCGCGGCGGCGGGATGGGCAGGCACCCGGTCGGGGAGGTGGCGGCACGCATGCGTCGGTGCCCGTGCGATGGCGGTATCCGCGAGGGTCGCACCGTCGCGGGGAGCTTCAACGCCCTCGCGGCGCTGCTGGCCCTGGTGCTTTCGGCGTGGCTTGCGGTGTCGGCGTCCGCACAGGCGACGCAGACCATTCGGGTCGGCATCTACCAGAACGAGCCCAAGATCTTCCTCGACGACACGGGCACGCCATCCGGCTTCTTCCCGGAACTGCTGAGCGCCATCGCCGCCGACAATGGCTGGCAGCTCGTCTACGTTTCCTGCGCCTGGGCGGACTGCCTGACCATGCTGGCGGACGGCGGTATCGACGTGCTGCCCGATGTGGCCCGCACGCCGGAACGCGAGGAGCTGTTCCACTTCAACACCCAGCCGGCGCTGAACTCCTGGTCCAACGTCTATGTGGCGGCCGGCAGCGCCATCCAGTCGATCGAGCAGCTCGACGGGGCGAGGGTGGCGGTGCTGGAAGGCAGCGTTCAGCAGGGGGCCCTGCTGCGCTTCGTGCTGCGCCACAACGTCAGCCCCCGCATCGTCACGGTGTCGTCGATGGAAGGGGTGCTGGAAGCGGTGGCGGCGGGCGAGGCGGATGCAGGCGTGGTCAACAACTACTTCGGCGCGGCCCACGCAGACGGCCTTGGGCTGGTGGCCACCGAAATCGTGCTGCAGCCCACCTCGCTCTATTTCGCCATATCGCCGCACGCCGACCGAACCCTGACGGAAGCCATCGACACCTCGCTGGTGCTGCTCAAGGCCGATCCCGATTCCGCCTATTACGATGCCATGCGCCGCTGGGTGAATGTGCCCGGTGCCGCGGACGGGGTGCCCTCCTGGGCGGTCTGGGCGATCGCCGCCCTGTTCGCCCTGGCGCTCTTTGGCCTGGTCGCCGCCGCCTATCTGAAGCAGCTCGTGCGGGTGCGCACCGCCGCCCTGCGCTCGGCCCTGGAGCGGGCGGAAGCGGCAAGCAATGCCAAGTCGGAATTCCTGTGGAACATGAGCCACGACCTGCGCACGCCGCTCAATTCCATCATCGGCTTTTCCGAGCTGATCCTCGCCCGCACCCATGGCGACCTGGCCAACCCCAAATACCGGGAATACGTCAACGACATCCTCACCTGCGGCCATACGCTGAGCGATATGATCAGCGACATCCTCGATCTGTCGAAGATCGAAAGCGGCCACTATCCGGTGACCCTGGAATGGCTCGACGTGGTGGAGGTGATGTCCCAGGCGCGCCAGAGGTTCACGCCGGTGCTGATGCATGCGGGCGACCGGACGCTGCGCCTGACGGTGCGCGGCAGTGCCAAGTGGATCAAGGCCGACCGCCGCGCCGTCGGACAGATCATCGACAACTTGGTGGGCAACGCCATCAAGCATGCGGGATCGGCCTGCACCATCGATCTTGGCTGGACGGCCGAGGCCGGCGGCTGCGGCCGGCTGTCGGTGGCCGACAATGGCTGCGGCATTCCCGAAGCCCAGCTCACCAGGGTGATCGAGCCCTTCGTGCAGGGCGGCGAGGACTTCTCCCGGCCCTACACCCGGCGCCGCCTGACGCAAGGCGTCGGGCTCGGTCTCAGCATCGTCACCAAGCTGGCCAGCTTGCAGAATGCCCAGTTGATGATCAGCAGCATCGCCGGTCAGGGCGCCACCTTCACCGTGGAGTTCCCCGCCGCCCAGGTGTCCGACCGCCCGGCCACGGCACCGGCGGCGGAGACCGCCAATGCGCCGGGCCTGGCCTCGCGCATGGCGACGTAACCCTGCTGCTTCCCGGCCGATCCAAGCCGCTGCGGTCGAAGTCAAATTGAGACTGGCGCCAAGTCCCTGTGTCCGACCCGCTCCGTTCGCGGGAATATCATTGATTTCATTCGCAATTATGCCTGCGACATCCTCGACATAGCCGTGTGTTCTTCGTTGGGAAGGGAAAATCGCCGCAGTATTGTTTCAAGACGGGGAGACCCGTGCTTGAAGGTTTTGCGATTGTGGTTGTGGGGGCATGGTCGCACTCGGCTTGCACTCTGGTCTTGCGGCCAGGCTGGGGAGAGGTCTGGGAGCGGCCGCGGTGGCGGGTGTGCTGCTGGCCTTGGCCGTTCCGCAGGGCCTTGCCCAGACGGACCGCACCTTGCGCATGGGCTATTTCTGGGACTCGGAGCCCAATGCCGGCGAGGCGCCGACGGAGCCGTTCGACTTCTTCTCCGAGGTCATGGACGCGATCTTCCCGGATCTGGGCTGGCAGGTCACCTATGTGCATTGTCATTTCGCCGAGTGCCTGGACATGCTGGCAGCCGGCGAGATCGATGTGCTGCCCGGTCTCAGGCGCACGCCGGAACGCGAAGCGCGCTTCATCTACGGCTCGCAGCCGTTGCTGCACACGTGGTCGACCATCTTTGTGCCGGCCGATACCCCCGTTGAGGCGATCGACGAGCTTGACGGCAGGCGGGTGGCCGTGCTGGACGGCAGTGTCCAGTTCCCCGAAATGCTGCGCGTGTTCCTGATCCACGGCGTGGCCCCGCGGGTCGTCCTGGTACCCACGGTCGACGAGCTGTTCCGGGCGGTGGCCAACGGCAGTGCCGATGCCGGCGTGATGTATGCGGACTACGGGGGCACCGTTGCGGCAGACTACGGGCTGGTCGACAGCAGGCTCTACCTCCAATCCTCGCCGCAATACCTGGCCTTTTCCTTCTCGGTCGACCCCAGCCTGGTGGTCGCCGTGGATGCCGCGCTGACGGTACTCATCGCCGATCCCGAATCGGCCTACTACGACGCCCTGCGCCGCTGGAATCTGCAGCCGCGGCCGGACGAGCCCAGCGTGCCGGCCTGGATCATCTGGACCGCCGCCACGCTGCTCGTGTTAGCGCTCGGCGGTCTGGTGGCCGCCGCCTACCTGAAGCGGGTGGTGCGCAGCCGCACCGCCGACCTGCAGGTGGCCTTGTCCTCCGCCAAGTCGGCCAACCAGGCGAAGTCGGAGTTCCTGTGGAACATGAGCCACGACCTGCGCACGCCGCTCAACTCCATCATCGGCTTTTCCGAACTGATCCTGGCATCGCCCGCCGAGGGGAGATGCACGCCCAAATGCCGGGAGTACCTGGGCGACATTCTGGGCTGCGGCAACCTGCTGAACGAGATGATCAGCGACATCCTCGATCTCTCCAGGATCGAAAGCGGCCAGCAGCGGGTGACGCTGGAATGGCTGGATGTGCCGGACGTGCTGGACCTGGCGCGCCACCGCTTCATGCCGATGCTGGCCGAGCAGAAGCGCGATGAGCTGAAAGTGGTGGTGAGCGGGGCCGGCCGCTATCTGCGCACCGACCGCCGCGCCATCGGCCAGATCATCGACAACCTGGCGGGCAATGCCATCAAGCACGCCGGCCCCGATTGCACCATCGAACTTGGCTGGGAAGCGCCGGCGGAAGCGGGGGCGGGCGGCCGGCTGTGGGTGGCCGACAACGGCTGCGGCATCCCCGCCGCCCAGGTGTCCCAGCTCACCGAACCCTTCGTCCAGGGCGGCGACAACTTCTTCCGGCCATCGACCCAGCGGCGGATGACCCACGGGGTCGGGCTCGGGCTCACCATCGTTGCCAAGCTGACCGACCTGCTGGGGGCGCACCTGACGATCGAAAGCACGCCGGGCAGCGGCTCGCGCTTCACCGTGGAGTTCCCGCCGGGCCTGGTGCAGGAGCGCCTGCCCGAACCGGCCGTTGCCGCCGCCCGTTCCAGCGGCCCTGCGGCGGCTTCCCAGGCGGTGTAGCGAACCGCCCCCGGGGGCGGGGTTGGGCGGGCGGAGGTGCTGCCCCTCTCGGGCGGCCGCTGCGGCGGCGGCCGTCAGCACAAGTCGGCGTAAGTCGGCGTCAGTCGGCGGCTTCGGCGACCGGGCGGCGGGCCAGGATGTGGTTGCCGATGCAGGTCTGCACCGTTTCGCCCTTCTGGTTGGTGGTGCGATAGAGCATGCGCACGGTGCCGCGGTCGGGCCGCGAGCGCGAGGCGATCTGCTCCACCACTTCCACCTCGACCCGGAGCGTGTCGCCGGGCCGCGTCGGCAGCATCCAGCGCAGCTCGTCGATGCCGTAGCCGCCCAGGCTGCAGGCGGCAAAGGCGCCGGTCTGGTGGAACAGGCGGAAGCTCAGCGCCATCACCTGGAAGCCGGACGCGATGATCCCGCCATACAGCGTGGTTTCCGCTTCCACCTTGTCGATGTGGAAGGGCTGGGGATCGTAGGTCAGGGCGTAATCGATGATCATGCTTTCGGTCAGCGTGGCGCCGCGGGTGCGAAAGCGCCGTCCGACCGCGAAATCCTCGAAATACAGCCCCATATCCATCGCTCGGCATCCCCTGCGTTCGGAAGTCTGCCCCGTCCTACACCCGGATGGTGCCGGTGAGGTAGAGCGCGCAGGTGCCGGACAGGTAGACCCGATCGCGGCCCATGCGGCAGCCGATGCGGCCGCCGCGCGGCGAGATCTGCCGGCCCACCAGCGAGGGGCGTTCCAGCCGCTGGGTCCAGTAGGGCGTCAGCATGCAATGGGCGGAGCCGGTGACCGGGTCCTCCGGGATGCCCGACGCGGGGGCAAACATGCGGCTGACGAAATTGGCGTTGCCGTCCAGTTCGGGGTCGGCGGGGGCCGTGCAGATGATCCCGCGGGTCGGCAGGCGGGCGAGCCCCGCCATGTCCGGCGCCAGGCCGGCCACCTGCGCCCGTGTGGCGAACACCGCCATCCAGTCGGTGCCGTGGTAGAGGGTTTCCGGTTCGGCCCCCAATGCCGAGGACACCGCCGGATCGGCCGGGCATTCGCTGCGCGGCCAGGCCGGAAAGTCCATCTCCAGCTTGCCGCCGTCCCGGCGCACGGTGAGCGTGCCGGACTGGCGCGTCTGGAAGACGACGCTGTCGCTGTTGAGCCCCAGCGCATCGAACAGCACATGGGCGCTGGCCAGCGTGGCGTGGCCGCACAGCGCCACTTCGGTGGTGGGGGTGAACCAGCGGATCTGCCAGGTGGGCGGCGCCCCGCTGGCGGGCACGCCGGGCACCAGGTAGGCGGTTTCCGACAGGTTGTTTTCCGCCGCGATGGAGTGCAGCACGCCGTCGGGCAGCCATTGGGCCAGCAGGCACACCGCCGCCGGATTGCCGGCGAACGGGCGGTCGGCAAAGGCATCGACCTGGTAGAGAGGTAGCAGCATCACGATCCCCCGCGGAAATGACACTCCACGGGTTTGAGTCACCCGACCCGCGCGATCAACGTCAAGCTTGATCCGATGCAATTCTCCGTGTCCCCCCGCCACCGTCCGGGTGTGGGCGGCGGGGCGGACAGGACGGAGGAACCGTTACTGCACGACGTCCGGCTGCCCGGCCGGCGCCAGATCCAGGATCGTGCGCGACGGCGGGTCGGTGTAGTCCGGATACAGGTCGTGGATGCGGCGATGGTCGCCGTAATCATAGAAGTTGCAGCTTGCCAGCGTCGCCGCTGCGGCCAGGGCGGCCGCCAGGACCGCCACCCGGCGGGTAGGGGACGAACGATCCGCCATTTCGCTTACTCCTCAGTTCGCAGCCCGTGGCAACATTGTTGGCTAACTGCTCTCATATTTGGCATCTGCTGGCAAGCATTCGGCGCGCAGGGCTGGTCACTTCGGCTCGATACGCCAGATGAACGCCGGGTGATTGTTGTCGATCCACACGTGCTGGTGCTTGCCGGTCCACTCGAAGCTGTAGCCGCCGATCAGATCCTCCACCGTCACGGTGGCCCAGTCCGGCAGGTTGAGCTTCCATAGCGGCAGCTCGAAATGCGCTTCGTGGGGATGGTGCGGATCGAGATTGACCGCGCACATCACGAAGTTCGAGCGGTCCTCGGTGATCTTGCCGTACACCAGCACGTTGTCGTCGTCGCTGGCGTAGAACTCCAGGTTCTCGTACTCCTGCATTGCCGGGTTGGTGTGGCGGATCATGTTGAGGCGGGTAATCCAGTCACGAATATTGCCGGGCCGGTCCCAATCCCAGACCTTGTACTGGTATTTCTCGGAGTTGAGGTATTCCTCCTTGCCCGGCACCGCTTCCGCCTCGCACAGCTCGAAGCCGTTGTAGATGCCGTAGGTGCTGTTCAGCGTGGCCGCCAGCACCGCGCGCTGCAGGAAGGCCGGGCGCCCGCCGGTTTGCAGGTGCAGCGGCAGGATATCCGGCGTGTTGGCGAAGAAGTTGGCCCGCATGTATTCCTTGGCGTCGCTCTGGGTCAGCTCCTCCAGGTACATCCTGAGGTCCCACTTGGTCGTCCGCCAGGTGAAGTAGCTGTAGGACTGGGTGAAGCCCAGCTTGGCCAGCGCCTTCATCAGCTTGGGCCGGGTGAAGGCTTCGGCCAGGAAGATCGCATCGGGGTGGCGGTCCTGGATGTCGTGGATCAGCCATTCCCAGAAGGGCAGCGCCTTGGTGTGCGGGTTGTCCACCCGGAAGATCTTGACGCCATGGTCGATCCAGAACTGCACGATGTCGCGCAGCTCGATCCACAGGTCGGTCTTCGGCGTGGTGCCGTCGTGCTCGTAGAACTCGACGTTGACGATGTCCTCGTACTTCTTCGGCGGGTTTTCCGCATAGCGGATGGAGCCGTCCGGCCGCCATTTGAACCAGTCCGGGTGCTCCTTGATCCAGGGATGGTCGGGCGAGCACTGGATGGCGAAGTC
>JAGQRL010000368.1 GCA_020425485.1 Rhodospirillaceae bacterium | reverse complement strand
GCACTGTTGCGCCAGAACTGCCAGTAGTCGTAGGCGCTGAAGCGCTCGGGGTTCAGCCACACCGCACCCGCCGCCGTCTTGCCCATCTTCGCACCGCTGGCGGTGGTGATGAGCGGCGTGGTCAGCCCGAAGAGCTGGGCGGCATCCTCATCCCGGCCATCGGCCGCCGCAAAGCGCCGCGACAGCTCCACGCCGTTGACGATGTTGCCCCACTGGTCGGACCCGCCCATCTGCAGCCGGCAGCCGTGGCGGCGCCACAGCTCCAGGAAGTCGTAGGCCTGGAGCAGCATGTAGTTGAATTCCAGGAAGGTCAGCGGCTGCTCGCGCTCCAGCCGCAGCTTCACGGAATCGAAGGTGAGCATGCGGTTGATGGTGAAGTGGCGGCCCACCTCGCGCAGGAACGGGATGTAGGCCAGCCCGTCCAGCCAATGGGCGTTGTTTTCCTGCACCGCCCCGGTGGGCGGATCGCCCCACTCCACGAAGTGGTCGAAGGTGCGCCGGATGGCGGCGATGTTGGCGTCGATCTGTTCGGCCGTCAGCAGGCGGCGGGTTTCGTCCTTGCCCGACGGGTCGCCCACCTTGGTGGTGCCGCCGCCCATCAGCACGATCGGCCGGTGGCCGGTCTTCTGCGCCCAGCGCAGCGCCATGATGGAGACGAGGTGGCCGACATGCAGGCTGTCCGCCGTGGCGTCGTAGCCGACATACACCGTCACCGGCTCGGCTGCCGCCAGCGCGTCCAGGGCTTCGAAATCGGTGCACTGATGGATGAAGCCCCGCGCCTCCAGCGTGCGCAAGAACTCCGACCGAAAGCCGCTCATGGGGCCTGCCTCCTCACATCCCGCCCCGACCGCAGCGGGGCGGGACGGCCGTCCTATTCCGCGACGGCGGGAACGCGCCGACCTTCCGCGTGGGTGAGATAATCGTCCACCGCCGCGGCCAGCGCCTCGGTCTTGTGGTGGAAATAGTGGTTGCCGCCGGGGATGAGCTGGTGGCGCACATCGATGGCGCGCTGGTGGCTGAGCTTGTGGGCCAGCTTGGCCACGCTTTCCGGCGGCACTTCCTCGTCCTTGTCGCCCTGGACGATCAGGCCGGAGGATGGGCACGGTGCTAAGAACGTGAAGTCCTGGGCATTGGCGGGCGGTGCCACGGCGATGAAGCTTTCGATCTCCGGCCGGCGCATCAGCAGCTGCATGGCGATCCAGGCGCCGAAGGAATAGCCGGCCACCCAGCAGGCCACCGCATTGGGGTTCATCGCCTGCAGCCAGTCCAGCGCCGCCGCGGCATCGGACAGCTCGCCCTCGCCCCGGTCGAACTCACCCTGGCTGCGGCCGACCCCGCGGAAGTTGAAGCGCAGCGTGGAGAAGCCGCGACGCACGAAGGTCTGGAACAGGGTCAGCACGATCTTGTTGTTCATGGTGCCGCCCAGTTCCGGGTGCGGATGCAAGATCACCGCGACCGGGGCGTTGGGAGTCTTGTTGTGGCTGTAGCGGCCTTCCAGTCGACCTTCCGGTCCATTGAAAATCACTTCGGGCATGAGTCCCATCGCCATCCGTCATTCGAGGTCGGGCTCGGTCGTGTGGGCGCCGAGACGGGCCGGCAGCGCCAAAACCGATCAATTCGTGCGGGTCTCCCCGGCAATTGCAGCACCGGCTGCCATGCTTATTGTTGACTCCCTTACATGGACATATACTGTACCTTCTAAGGGGTCAGCTTGCGGCGGTCACGGATCTGCGCATGCCGGCGGGCGGAGACCCAAGAGAAGTGTGCGCAACCAAGCCGCGCAGACCGGAAAGGCCTCGGCGCCTCGGTACAGTGCGGCGGCGGTTGTAGCATAAGGACGAACCGAATGTTCAAGCGGATTCGCGAAGATATCGACAGCGTGATGCAGCGCGACCCGGCCGCGCGGTCGAGGCTTGCTGTCATCTTCTGCTATCCGGGCTTCCATGCGCTGCTGTGGTACCGGGTCAGTCACACGCTGTGGCGCTGGGGCCTGCGCACGCTGGCCATCTGGGTTGCCTACATGTCGCGCGTCGGCACCGGCATCGAGATCCACCCCGGCGCCCATATCGGCCGCCGCGTGTTCATCGACCACGGCACCGGCGTGGTGATCGGCGAGACCGCCGAACTCGGCGACGACGTCACCCTCTATCAGGGCGTCACCCTGGGCGGCACTTCGCTGCAACCGGGCAAGCGCCATCCTACCCTCGGGCCCGGCGTGATCGTCGGTGCCGGGGCGAAGGTTCTGGGGCCGCTGATGGTGGGCGCCAATGCGCGCATCGGCTCCAACGCGGTGGTGGTGAAGGACGTGCCGGAAGGCGCCACCGTCGTCGGCATTCCCGGCCGCGTGGTGCAGCCGCGCCCGACGGAGAAAACCGGCGAGGCGCCGTGCTTCGCCGCCTACGGCATCACCAGCCAGGACCTGCCCGATCCGGTCGCCCGTGCCGTGAAAGGGCTGATCGACGAGGTGACGATGCTGCGCCACCGGCTGGACCAGCTTGAGCGCGCCCAGCCGCAGACACCCGATCTGACACCCGAAACCACCCTGGCGGAAGATGAGGCGGAACGCCCGCAAGCCCGCTGCTAACCAAGACCGGGTGAGCCGAGGCGGCCACCGGTCCCACGATCCTGGGGGAAACGAAGCATGAGACTGAGCACCAAGGGGCGCTACGCCGTCATGGCCATGGTCGATCTGGCGCGCCACACCAATGGCAGCCCGGTATCGCTGGCGGAGATCGCCGATCGCCAGGAAATCTCGCTGTCCTATCTGGAACAGCTTTTCGCGCGCCTGCGGCGCAGCGGCATGGTGCGCAGCGTGCGCGGCCCCGGCGGCGGCTACCTGCTGGCCCGCGACACCACCGAGACGCGGATTTCCGACATCATCCTGGCGGTGGACGAACCGATCCGCGCCACCCGCTGCAACCCCGGTTCGCCGGAAGGCTGCCACGTGGACAAGAGCCGCTGCATGACCCACGACCTGTGGGAAGAGCTGGGCAACCAGATCCATCTGTTCTTGAGCTCGGTGAGCCTCGACGACGTGGTCCATCGGCGCATCCTCGGCGCCAGCCGCATGTTCATCCCCGGCCGCCCGCAGAACGGCGCGGAGATGTTGCAGGACGAGCGTCTGGCCGCAGAATAGTCGGCGTCGCCCGCTGAGGGCCGCGGCACCCGCCACGGCCGATCGGCGTGAGCCCCGTTCCCCCAGGGGACGGCCGATCGGGCGGCGAGTGCGGCATGGCCGGGCACGCAGGCAGTCAAGACGGCACCATGGCGCAAGCGATCTATCTGGATTTCAACGCCACCACCCCGCTGCGCGATGATGCGCGGGCGGCGATGCTGGCCGCCCTCGATCATTTCGGGAACCCGTCTTCCGTGCACGCCTTCGGCCGCCGCGCCCGCCGGCTGGTGGAACAGGCGCGCACCCAGGTGGCGGCCCTGGTGGGGGCGACAGCGGCCCAGGTGATCTTCACCGGCGGCGCCACAGAGGCCAACGCCACGGTGCTGCTGGGCAGCGGGCGGGAACGGGTGCTGGCGTCCGCCATCGAGCATGACTCCGTGCTGTCGGCCGGGCCGGCGGTGCGCATCCCCGTTACCGCCGACGGCGTGATCGACCTGGCGGCGCTGGACCGGCTGCTGGCGGCCGATGCGCGGCCGGCGCTGGTCTCCGTCATGGCGGTGAACAACGAAACCGGGGTGATCCAGCCGGTGGCCGAGGTGGTGGAGCTGGCGCACCGCTCGGGCGCGCTGGTGCACTGCGATGCCGCCCAGGCGGCCGGCAAGATCCCGCTTTCACTCGGCGAGCTGGGCGCCGATCTCATCAGCCTGTCGGCCCACAAGCTGGGCGGCCCCCAGGGCGTCGGCGCCCTGGTGGTGCGCGACGGGCTGCCGGTGCGCCCGCTGCTGCGTGGCGGCGGCCAGGAACGGCGGCGCCGGGCGGGCACGGAGAATGTCGCCGGTATCGCCGGGTTCGGGGCCGCGGCACGGGCGGCGGCGGACGGGCTGGAGGGGTTCGCCGGGCTGGCCACCCTGCGCGACCGCCTGGAACAGCAGATCGCCGAAGCCGCCCCAGGCTCCCGCGTGTTCGGCGCCGCAGCCGGCCGCGTGGCCAACACCTCCTGTGTGCTGATGCCGGGGGTGACGGCGGAAACCCAGCTCATGGGCTTCGACCTCGCCGGCATCGCCGTCAGCGCCGGCTCCGCCTGCTCCTCGGGCAAGGTGACGCCCAGCCATGTGCTGCTCGCCATGGGGGCCAGCGAAGCGGAGGCGGAGGAGACCGTGCGCGTCAGCCTCGGCTGGACCACCACGGGTGACGAGGTGGACCGGCTGGCCGCCGTGTGGCAGCAGATCCACCAGCGGGCCACCACGCGCGCCGCATCGAGTGCGTGACGCGCCGTGCCTTGCGACCACGCAGCTTGAACGATAAGAGTCCGTGCCCGGATGGCCTGCCGTGAGCGGCCACGGGCGCCCGTTCCCGATGCAGGGTTTGTGATCCGCAAGGCCAGCCGGCAAACGAAAGGACTTCTGAGAGTGACCAGACGGACACCTCCGTTGGGCTTGGCCGTTGTCGCCATGGCCGTATCGGCAGGCAGCGCCTGGGGCCAGGCGCCGGACTGCACGCAGCCGCACAGCGGTATCTTCGGGTCAACCGACGTGCTGACGGACCGGATGGAGTGTACGCGGGTGGACCGGGTGGTCCTGCCGACGGAGCTGCAGATGCCGGAAACCGGCGCCTACCAGTGGGGCGGAACCTTCACCGCCTACCAGTGCCAGAACAGCGAAACCCAGTCGGAAGAGGTTTGGCACTTCGTGGCCTGCACCGGCAGCCATGTCTCCCACTTCGGCGGTGGCCGGGACATTCAGGCCACCGGCGTCGGCATTGCCATGATCATTCCCCCGGGCGGCGCCGCGACGCTGCAAACGGCGCACGACCTCCAGGTGTTCTTCACCGACGGCAGCTTCACCGGCTTTGACATGGCCAACGAACCGGCCAGCCTGCAGTTGGGCGAGGGGCCGGTGCATGCCGGCTGCCATGCCCGCGATATTCTGCGCCACGGCGCGCGCCTCGCGATCGACGATCCCGCGCTGGTGGACGATGTTCTGGCCGACCTGGCCGCGGCCACCGAGGCGACCATCGCGTTCGCAGACACCACCTTGACCCGGCCCACCGGCGATGGCGGGGAACTCATCGCCCGGCTGGAGCATTGCCTGGGCGAATACCGGGCCTGGGCAGCAAACTAGGATCCGTACGCACGTGCCGCACCAGCCCGTTCGCCCGGACCGTAGAGACTTGAGATTGAGCCTAGAGGAGTGGCATTCGCGATGCCCACCGTGACCTTCATCGATCCCGACGGCACGCCCCACGATGTCCAGGCGCGCACCGGGCAATCCCTGCTGGAGGTTGCCCAGGACAACGACATCGACATCGAAGGCGCCTGCGAAGGCTCGTTGGCCTGCTCCACCTGCCACGTGATCGTCGACCCCAAGTGGTACAAGAAGCTGAAGCCGGCCGACGAGGACGAGGAGGACATGCTCGATCTGGCATTCGGGCTGACCAAGACCTCGCGGCTGGGCTGCCAGATCGTCGTCACCGACGAGTTGGATGGCCTCGTCGTCCGCCTGCCGGCGGAGACCAACAACCTGTTGGGGTAGCCGCCCCGATCCAGCGTCCACGCGGGAAAAGAGCAGCGCTGCGCCCATTGGGGGTTTGCCCTCGAAGCACCTTCGCCTATGTTAAATCTGAGCAAAAGGGTCGGATATTCCGTGCCCTCCCGCGAACGCCCAACGGGAAGGGAGGCAGTCCATGCCGGCGGTCGAAGAAACGGTTCGCCAGGTCGCTGAGACGGCCAACCAGAAGTACAAGTACGGCTTTGTCACCGACATCGAGCAGGAACGCGCGCCCAAGGGGCTGAGCGAGGACACCGTCCGCTTCATCTCCGCCAAGAAGGGCGAGCCGGAGTGGCTGCTGGAGTGGCGCCTGCAAGCCTATCGCGCCTGGCTGGCGATGCCGGAACCGCATTGGGCGCGGCTGCGCTTCAACGAGATCGACTACCAGGACTCCTATTACTACGCCGCGCCGAAGGCGAAGGGCGACGGTCCGGCGAGCCTCGACGAGGTCGATCCCAAGCTTCTGGAAACCTACGAGAAGCTGGGCATCCCGCTGGCCGA
>JAGQRL010000046.1:2299-2467 GCA_020425485.1 Rhodospirillaceae bacterium | reverse complement strand
CCTGTTCGACACGGCGGGCACGCTGATCGGCGTGTCGGCCCGCGCCGGGCTGCTGGACAGCCAGGACCGGCTGCCGCGCCTGGGCCGGGCCCTGGTTGCCGACAGCACGGCCACCATCGTCGGCGCCGGCCTCGGCACCTCGACCACCACCAGCTATATCGAGAGTGC
>JAGQRL010000046.1:0-2248 GCA_020425485.1 Rhodospirillaceae bacterium | reverse complement strand
GTGCTGTTCGTCTTGTGCCTGTTCTTCGCACCATTGGCCGGATCCATCCCCGTCTACGCCACGGCACCGGCTTTGGTCTTCGTGGCCTGCCTGATGGCGCGCGGATTGGCGGAAGTCGACTGGGACGATGTTACCGAAGCGGCCCCGGCGCTGATCACCGCCATCACCATGCCGCTCACCTACTCCGTGGCCAACGGCATCGCCTTCGGCTTCATCACCTACGCCGCGGCGAAGGTGCTGAGCGGGCGAATTGCCGATGCCAAGCCGGCGGTACTGGTGCTGGCCGTGCTGTTCGTCGTGAAGTTCGCCTACCTGGGTTAGGCAACCGTGCTACCGGCCGCGGGGTTCGCCCTGCGGCCGGGCGCCGGCGGTCCCCGCCGCCCGCGCCAAGACCACGAACAGATCATTTGTCCCCGGCGCGTTACGGATGCGCCGGGTGTTCACCATCTTTTTTTGCAGCAACCAACAAAAAGGGGGTGACACCCAAATGTCACCTTAGGTACAGTCACGCCCATTAATAACCGGCGGATCTACCGTCGGCGGTCCAAGTTTGGGGAGGGCCAGCGTCAACATCTGCAGAGTGCCCGTTGGACGCTCCGACAGCCTCCATAAGCAGTGATAGAAACGAAAGCTCACCTAGCAGGCAAGCGCAAACTGTGCTTGCCTTGTTTTTTGTCGTTTTTTTGACTTGTTTTTGCACACGTGACTAGCATTTGCTCAATGCTGTAGCGAATCCCGCCTGATAAGTGGGCAGTCCCGCAGCCCCGCTGCTGCCGCGGCAGTCCCCCGAGTCCTCCCCGGTTCGGCAAGTACCTGGGGTCAACTCTCCCAACACATGGCCATGACGGCACCGCCACGACAAACGACAGCGGCCGTATTGCGTTGAGGCCCGTTCGGGCCGCTGGCAATGGAGGGTGGGGACGGAAGCCCGAAGGCGGCCGGCGGCACTCGGCCTCGGCTGTCAGCCCGGCCGGGCCATCTCACGGAATGAGATCATGCCGCTCTGCTCGGTCCAATAGATCGCCAGCCAGATCACTGCGGCGATCCCGGTGGTGATGAGGAATTTCAGGCGCAGGCGGGGACGGGCCGGCGCGCTTTCCGCGTGGCCCGTTTCCGTGTGTTCCGGCGGAGCGCTGCCCCACGGCAGCACGGCGAACAGCACCACCCACCAGGTGATCAGGTAGACGACGATCCCGGTGATGATCGACATTAAACGCCCCCGCCGGCCCTGGCCAGCGCGCGACCTAGATATAGTGAGATCGGGCTGCGCCGCCCCGGGCCGAAACCCAACGAACGGCGGCGCAGACCGCCCCAGGATCAGGCCGCGACTTCTTCCAGTTCCACCAGCGTGCCGTTGAAGTCCTTCGGGTGCAGGAACAGCACCGGGTGATGGTGCGCGCCCAGCTTCGGCTCGCCGGTGCCCAGCACACGCATGCCGTCGGCCATCAGCTTGTCCCGCGCGGCGATGATGTCCGTCACCTCGTAGCAGATGTGATGGATGCCGCCGGCCGGGTTCTTCTCCAGGAAGTTGGCGATCGGCGACTTGTCGCCCAGCGGGTGCAGCAGCTCCACGCGGGTGTTGGGCAGGTCGATGAACACGGTGATGACGCCGTGTTCCGGCTGATCTTCAGGTTCGGAAACCTGGGCGCCCAGCGTGGTGCGATACAGCTCCATGGCTGCGGGCAGATCCGGAACGGCGATGGCGACATGGTTCAACCGGCCGATCATGGGCAACTCCCTTTCCTTGGTGGCAAGCGGATCGACGACCCGGCAGTGCCTAAAGACGCATCAGATGCACATCGGTCGGCGGCCGCTTGCCGCGGGCTTCCCGGACCGACCGGCGAGCCGCGACCCGCACCGCTTCGCGCACGACATCGTCATCCTGGCGCTGCCGTTTGCTGAGCCCATCCAAGGCATCGACGACGTCTTCGGCAATGATATCGATCAAGGCTTCATCGTCGTCGACATCATCCTCAAGCCCGGGGGCGGAGACCTGGGGATCGCCCAGCAGCCGCCCGCTGGCATCCAGCGCCAGGCTGACCACGACGGCGCCATTGTACATCAGCTTGCGCCGCATCCCCACGGCACCGCGGTCCAGCGTGATCAGGCGGTCGCCGTCGAGCGCCAGGCGGCCGACGGGCACCGTGTCCACCACCTCCGCCGGCCCCGGTGCCAGGCGGATCACCGCACCGTCGCGGGGGATCACCACCTCCGGCACCTGGCAGTTGCGGGCCAGCTCGGCATGGGC
>JAGQRL010000367.1 GCA_020425485.1 Rhodospirillaceae bacterium | reverse complement strand
AAGACCTGCCCGTTCTCCGGCGCCAGCGCGCCGAAGATCGACTACAAGGACACCAAGCTGCTCGGCCGCTACCTGTCCGAACGGGGCAAGATCGTGCCCAGCCGCATCACAGCGGTGTCCACCAAGAAGCAGCGCGAACTGGCGCGCGCCATCAAGCGGGCGCGCTTCCTGGCCCTGCTGCCCTATCGCGTCGGCTGATCGTCAATCGGCCGAGTCTGCATCGAACGGGATTGTGAGCGATGGAAGTCATTCTTCTGGAGCGTGTCGAGAACCTGGGCCAGATGGGCGATACCGTCCGGGTCCGGCCCGGCTACGCCCGCAACTATCTGCTGCCGCAGCGCAAGGCGCTGCGCGCGACCAAGGAAAACCTCACCTATTTCGAGCGCCAGCGCACCCAGCTTGAGGCCACCAACCTGAAGCGCCGCTCCGAAGCGGAATCGGTGTCCACCAAGCTCGACGGCGTGACGGTGGTGATCCTCCGCCAGGCCGGCGAGGCGGGCCAGCTCTACGGCTCGGTCACCGGCCGCGATGTGGCCGAGGCGCTGGGCGGGGCGGGCTTCACCGTCGGCCGCAACCAGGTGACCATCGACCGGCCGATCAAGACGCTGGGGCTGTTCGACATCCGCGTCGTGCTCCACCCGGAGGTCGCCGTCACCGTCACGGTCAACGTGGCCCGCTCCCAGGAAGAGGCCGCACTGCAGGCCGAACGCGGCGGCATGATCGACCGTGCGGACATGGAGGACGAGGAGGACGAGGCCGCCGAACTGGCCGCGGCCGCCGAAGCCGCCGCTGCCGAGACCGCCGCCGCCGACCCGGCCGAGCTGCTGGGCGAGGACCGGGAGGATGCCCGCGAGGATCTCGGCGCCTAAGCCAGAGATCCTATCTGCGGCAAGCCCTTAGGCCACTTATCCACAGACCTGTGCACCCGTATCCCCGCTAAAATTTACGCGGGGATACGGTCGTGCTTCACGTACTCCCGGGATTGGAGGAGGGTGGCGCCATGGCCACCGACCGCTCCACCCTCGCCGTCATCGAACCCGCCGACACCAAGCCCGGCTTCCGGCGCATGCCGGCCAGCGAGCAGGTGGAACGCGCCGTGCTGGGTGCGGTTCTGGTGAACAACATGGCGCTGGAGCGGGTGAGCGAGATCCTCCGCCCGGAGCACTTCTATTTCCCCGCCCACGGCCGCATCTACGCCGCCTGCCAGGCCATGCACGCCATGGGGCGGGTGGCCGATCCGCTGACCCTGCAAAGCTATTTCGAGGGCGACGACGACCTGTCGGATGTCGGCGGGGCGCAGTACCTGATCCACCTGGCCGCCGACGTGACCGGCGTGATCGATGTGGAGGACTACGCCCGCACGCTGCACGACCACGCCCTGCGCCGCGAGCTGATCGCGCTGGGCGAGGACATCGTCAACACCGCCTATGTGTACGATGTGGAGCGCCCGGCCACCCAGCAGATCCAGGACGCCGAGGACCAGCTCTACAAGATCGCCGACCAGGAGGACACGTCCGGCGGCTTCCGCGACTTCGACTCGGTGGCCCAGGAAGCCATCACCATGGCCTCGGCCGCCCTCAACCGCGAGTCCCGGCTCACCGGCGTCACCACCGGCTTGACCGACATGGACAAGCTGCTGGGCGGGCTGCAGCGCTCCGACCTGGTGATCCTCGCCGGCCGCCCCTCCATGGGCAAGACGGCGCTGGCCACCAACATCGCCTTCAACGCCGCCCTGGCCCACCGGGAACATGGCGGTGGCGAGGGGGCGGTGGCCGCCTTCTTCTCCCTGGAAATGTCGGCCGAGCAGCTCGCCACCCGCATCCTCTCGGACCGCGCGGAGATCTCGTCGGAACTGATCCGCAAGGGCGCGATGCGGCGGGAGGATTTCCCCCGCCTCACCGCCGCGGCCAGCGAGTTGCACCGCACGCCGCTGTTCATCGACGACACGTCGGGCCTCACCCTGTCCACCCTCAGGACCCGGGCGATGCGCCTGAAGCGCAAGCACAATCTCGGCCTGGTGGTGATCGACTACCTGCAGCTCATGCGCCCCAATTCCAGTTCCCGAAATGAGAACCGGGTCCAGGAGATTTCGGAAATCACCCGTGGTCTCAAGATCTTGGCGAAGGAACTTCATGTTCCGGTGCTGGCGCTTTCCCAGCTTTCCCGCCAGGTGGAGCAGCGCGAGGACAAGCGCCCGCAGCTCGCCGACCTGCGCGAATCCGGCTCCATCGAGCAGGATGCCGATGTTGTGATGTTCGTCTTCCGCGAAGCGTACTATGTCGGCAAGGCGGAGCCGCCGGAGGGCACGCCGGAACACGAGCAGTGGCAGGAGAAGATGGCCGAAGTGCACAATCTGGCCGATGTGATCGTCGCCAAGCAGCGCCACGGCCCCACCCGCACCGTGCGCCTGCATTTCGACGGCAACTACACCCGCTTCTCCAACCTGGAGCGGCATGCCGACTATGACGCCTGACGACACGGCAGCGACCGGGCGCCGGCCCGCCGCCCCCGCCGATCTTTCCACCCAGGCGGTCCTGGAGGTCGACCTCGACGCGGTGGTGGCCAACTACCGGCTGCTGGCGGCCAGGCTGGGCGACCGCACGGTGTGCGCACCGGCTGTGAAGGCCGACGCCTACGGCCTTGGAATGGCTCACGTTGCCCCCGCCCTCTATGCCGCGGGCGCGCGCCTGTTCTTCGTCGCCCATCTGGCCGAGGGGCTGGCGCTGCGCGCCCTGCTGCCGGAGGCCGAGATCGCCGTGCTCAACGGGCTGGTGGGCCCGGAGGTGGCAGACATCCACGCCGCCGGCCTGACGCCCGTGCTCAACGACATGGGCGCCATCGCCCTGTGGCGGGCGGAAGGCCACGGCCGGCCCGCCTTCGTGCACATCGATACCGGGATGAACCGCCTGGGCCTCGACCCCGATGCCGCCAAGGCGCTGATCGAGCGGCCGGACCTGCTGGACGGCATCGCCCTGCGCGGCTGGATGAGCCACATGGCCTGCGCCGACACGCCGGGCCATCCGCTCAACGTCCAGCAGCTTTCCCTGTTTCATCTGCTGCTGAGGAATCTGCCGCAAGCCCCTGGCAGCCTTGCCAATTCCTCGTCCATCTTCCTGGGTGCGCCCTACCATTTCGAGATCGCCCGGCCGGGCTGCGCGCTCTACGGCATCAACCCAACGCCGGCCGCCGCCAACCCCATGCGGGCGGCGGTGCGCCTGCTGGCGCCGGTGCTCCAGGTGCGCACCGTCAGCCATGCCGGCACGGTCGGCTACGGGGCCACGGCACGGGTGGAGCCGGGCCAGCGCCTGGCCACGATTTCAATCGGTTATGCGGACGGGTTCTTGCGTTGCCTGGGCAATGGCGTCAGCTTGGCGCTGGACGGCCGGCCGGTGCCGGTGGTCGGCCGGGTGTCCATGGACCTGGTGACGGTGGATGTGAGCGACCTGCCGGAGGGCAGCGTGGTGCCGGGTGCCAGCCGGGTGGAAGTGCTGGGCGAAACCGTTACGGTGGACACACTTGCTGCAGCCGCCGGAACAATCGGTTATGAGATCCTGACCGCGCTCGGCAGCCGGTTCCGTCGCGACTACCACTCCAGCGAGTTTCCAGAATGCGCTTCGTCCAGGCGATCGGCCGCGCCTTCCTAACCCTGCTGAACACCGTCGGCCGGCTGGTGATCTTTGTCGCCGCCGTGGGTGCGTCGCTGGTGCGCCCGCCCTTCTATCCGCGCCAGCTTGGCCGCCAGCTCGTGCAGATCGGCTACTTCTCGCTGCCGGTGGTGGGGCTGACCACGGTGTTCACCGGCATGGTGCTGGCGCTGCAAAGCTACACCGGCTTCGCCCGCTTCAATGCCGAAAGTGCGGTGGCCACCGTGGTGGTGCTGTCGATCACGCGGGAGCTGGCGCCTGTGCTGGCCGGGCTGATGGTGGCCGGGCGCATCGGTGCGGCCATGGCGGCGGAAATCGGCAC
>JAGQRL010000366.1 GCA_020425485.1 Rhodospirillaceae bacterium | reverse complement strand
AAGGTGTCGGTGAAGCCCCGCGCGATCGTCACCGCGGGGTTGGCGAAGCTGGTCGACGCGGTGAACCAATAGGCCGCGGTGATGTAGAGGCCGACCGCGGCGGGCACGAAGTCCGGCCGGTGGCGCAGGCAGCCGAGGATGGTGCCCACCAGCCCGGCGGTGGCGATGATTTCCGCCAGCCACTGGGCAGGGCCGCTGCGCAGATGGGCGGAGGTCTGGATCACCGGCAGCTCGAACATGGCATGGGCCAGCCACACGCCAACGAGCCCGCCGGCCACCTGGGCGGCCAGGTAGGCGAGGGCGGCCATCCCCCCGATCTCCCGGCGCAGGGCGAACACCAGCGTGACCGCCGGGTTGAAATGGGCGCCGGAGAGCGGGCCGAACACCGTGATCAGCACCACCAGCGCGCAACCGGTGGCGATGGCGTTGGCCAGCAGCGCCAGGGCATCGTTCCCCTGGGCCAGGGCGGCCCCCATGATGCCGGAGCCGACCACGGTGGCCAAAAGGAACGCCGTGCCGAAGAATTCTGCGGCAAGGCGGCGGGACAGCGGCGGCATATCGGGATCCGTCTCCGGCATCGGTTCAGGCGGGAACGGGGGTGGTTTGGCCGATCTCATCCAGCCGCTTCTGCAGGGCCAGGCGGTCCAGCCCCTCCATGCGCAGGCTGCTGAACACCTTAATTCTTGCTTCAAGTTGGAGATATATGTCTTTGAATTTCCGCAACATCTTGTCGGGCGGGCCGACAAAGGCCGCGGGGTCTTCCACACCCCAATGTGCGGTCATCGGCTGGCCCGGCCAGACCGGGCAGACCTCGCCCGCCGCCTGGTCGCAGACGGTGAACACGAAGTCCAGCGGCGGCGCGTCGGGGCCGGCAAACTCGTCCCACGGCTTGGAGCGCAGGTTCGCGGTGGCGTAGTTGAGCTGGGCGAGCAGCGCCAGTGCTGACGAGTGCACTTGGCCCTTGGGGTGGCTGCCGGCGGAGTAGGAGGCGAAGCGGTGGCTGCCCCAGCGGCGCAGGGCGCATTCCGCCATGATGGACCGGGCGGAATTGCCGGTGCAGATGAACAGCACGTTGTAGAGGCGGGCAGTCTCGGTCGATGCGGTGTCGGCACTCATCGGGCGATCTCCCTTCCGGTTTTTCCGTGATTGGGGCTCACGGGTTGACGCGCTGCCCATCCTCCTTGTGGAAGGCCTGGGGCAGGGGGTTGGCGAGGATGTCCAGCACGGTTTCCGAGGGGCGGCAGAGCTTGACGCCGAGGTCCGTCACCACGATCGGCCGGTTGATGAGGATCGGATGATCCATCATGGCGTCGATCAGGGCGTCGTCGTCGAGGTCCGGGTTGTCCAGGTTCAGCTCGTCGTAGGGCGTGCCCTTGCGGCGCAGCAGGTCGCGCACCGGGATGCCCATGCGGGCGATCAGGTCAACCAGCTCCGCGCGGCTCGGCGGCGTCTTCAAGTACTCGATCACCGTCGGCGTTTCCCCGGTCGCCTGGATCAGCGCCAGGGTGTTGCGCGAGGTGCCGCATTTCGGGTTGTGGTAGATCGTCACCGGCATCGCCGCATCCTTTCTGGTAGCCACAGATTTCCGGGTGGCCGTGGCAGCATTGGTCCGTCAGGAAGCGCACCAGCCCGGCCGTTCCGGCAACATCGACCGCGTAGTGGATGAAGCGGTGCTCGCGCCGCGAGGTGAGCAGGCGGGCCGCCTCAAGCTGCGCCAGGTGGCTGGAGAGCGTGGAGGCGGGCACGCTCACCGCTTCGGCGATGCGCGAGGCGGTCATGCCCAGCGGCCCCTGTTCCATCAGCAGGCGGAACACCTGCAGCCGGGTGGGGTGGGCGAGGGCGGAGAAGGCGAGAATGGCGTTGGGCTCTTCCATAATTCGGCAATACCCGAATTATGGAATCGAGGCAAGCGGAGATCGTGCCGGCGAACCGGACGCGCGCGCCTAGTTCTCCTCCAGCGCTTCCAGCGGGCAGTAGTCCATCTGCTGGACCATGATGTCGAACAGCGGGGCGGCGGCGTCATAGCCCAGGGCGGCATCTTCCGGGATGCTGGCGCCGGAAATCTCCCAGCCGTGGTCGCCGAACAGCAGCAGCATCAGCGCCACTCGCCCGCCGTCGTTGAAGGAAAAGCGGGTGATGTCCATGCCGAAGGTGCCGTCCGGCAGGCGGCAGGTCACCTCCGCCCGCAGCGCGTGGAAGGGCGAGTTGGGCACCACTGCCGGCCCATCGATGGTCAGCGTGGAGGTGGGGTGGCAGCCCTCGTGGCTGATCATGCCTTCGATGAAGGAATCGAAGCCGGGCGCACCTTCCGCCGGGCCGGTGACGAACTCGCCCAGGTCCTGGCCCTCGGTGGTGCGGAACTCCATGCCCAGCGCGAAGGACAGGCCCTCCACGCCCTCCGGCAGGGTGATGGCGAAGCCGGCGATGCAGTGGCGGCCGGCCCCCACCCAGTCGCCCAGGGGGGCGATGGTGGCCGGGGTATCCGGGGCGGGCGGGCCGATCGGCGCGGCCGGTTCCGGCGGGGCCGCGTCCGGTTCCTCGGGGCCTGCGGGCGCCGGCAGCACGAGCGGGGGAAGCTCGTCGATCTCAACCGGCATCGGGTCGACCGCGGGTTCGGCGGCCTCGGCCGGACCCGGCGGTTGCGGCGGCGCGGTCTCCGCCGGCAAGGATTCTTGCGGCGCGGACGGGTCCGGCGCTGGCTCCTCCGGTTCGGCGTGTTCGGGGGGGCGTAGTCCGGGGGGTGTCACTACGGGCACGGCGTCGGCCGGCGCGCTCTCCTCAGGCTCGGGCGCCTCCGCCGGGGCTTCGTCGCGCGCGGGTGCGTCCGGGGCCGTTTCCTCTGGTTCGGGGGCCGCCGGCGGCTCCTCCAAAGGCTCTTCCGGCGCGGCGTCCTCTGGCACCACCTCGTCCGGCACGGCCTCTTCCGGCGCAGCTTCTTCCGGCACCAGCGTGTCCGGCTCGACCGGGTCCGGTGCGGTTTGGGCCGGCTCTTCGGCGTCCTGCGGGGGCAGCTCCAGCGGCGGCAGATCCTCGGTTTCCACCGGCAGGGGATCGACCGCCGGGGCGCCATCCCCGCCGAAAGGCCCCAAAGTCCCGACATCGCCCGGTGCGACGTACAGCGGGTTGAACACGTCCGCTTCTATGCGGGCGAGCTGGGGGGCCGCCTCTACCCCCGGAAGGTCGGAAAAGAAGAAGGCCGGATCCTCCGCCAGAGCGGGACCCGCCGCGGCGGCGACCACGGCAAAACCAAGCCCGGCAAGGTGAAGGGGCGGGGGGCGGTGGCGCACGGGCGGTCCTACGAACCGCCGCGCTGGGGCTGGCGCAGCACCTGGGTCATCTCCGCCAGCACCGAAACGGCGATTTCCGCCGGTGTTGCGGCCCCCAGGGGCAGGCCGGCGGGCCCGTGGATGCGGGCGAGCGCGGCCGCATCGTGGCCCAGTGCCCCCAGCCGCTCCAGCCGGGCGGCGTGGGTCTTGCGGCTGCCGAGCGCGGCGACATAGAAGGCCGGCGAGCGCAGCGCCCGGTCCAGCGCCGGGTCGTCCAGCTTGGGATCGTGGGTGAGGGTGACGACGGCGGTGCGCGCATCGGGCGCCAGTGCCTCCAGCGCCTCGTCCGGCCAATCGGTGCTCAGCGCCATGCCGGGGAAGCGTTCGGCACTGGCGAAGGCCTGGCGCGGGTCGACCACGGTCACCTGGTAGCCGGCCATCTGTGCCATCGGTGCCAGCCCCTGGGTGATGTGCACGGCCCCCACCACGACCAGCCGGAGCGGCGGGTTGAAGGGCTCCACGAACACCTGGCCCGCCGGCGTTTCGGCCACCGTGCCGCGGTCGCTGCGCAGGGCGGAGGCTGCCGCGGCGCGCAGCGTGGCGTCCAGGGCCAGCGTGCCCGAAGCCACGGTGTCGCCCACCAGCAGCGCTTCCGCCCCGTCGGCAAGGCGCACGAAGCGCACCGCCGCGGTGCCGGCCGCGCGGGCGTCGCGCAGGGCCGCCAGGGTTTCCGTTTTCACGCCACCGCCTCCACGAACACCTTCACCGTGCCGCCGCAGGCGAGCCCCACTTCCCAGGCGCGTTCGTTGCTGACGCCGAATTCCAGCGTGCGCGGCGGCCCGCCCTCCATCACCTCCATGGCTTCGCGCACCACGGCCCCTTCGATGCAGCCGCCGGAGACGG
>JAGQRL010000045.1 GCA_020425485.1 Rhodospirillaceae bacterium | reverse complement strand
CGACTACTACAGCCGCAACGTCGACCGGTAGCGCCCGCAGCGCTTGAAGCCGGAACCGGACTGCATGAGGAGGGGACCATGCGCCTGACCACCCAGGACGCCTTTGCCGAGTTCGAGATCACCGAAACGCTGGGCGTGGTGCGCGGCAACGCCGTGCGCGCCCGCCATGTGGGCAAGGACATCATGGCCGGCCTGCGCAACCTCGTCGGCGGCGAGGTGACGGAATACATGAAGCTGCTGGCCGAAGCGCGCGAACAGGCGCTCGATCGCATGATCGCCCAGGCCCAGGGCATGGGGGCGGACGGCGTGGTCACCGTGCGCTTCATGACCTCCATGATCGCCCAGGGTGCCGCCGAACTGCTGGCCTACGGCACGGCGGTGAAGCTGCGGGCGAAGTAGGCGGCAGGACCGGCG
This sequence comes from Rhodospirillaceae bacterium, assembly GCA_020425485.1. Classification (GTDB taxonomy): domain Bacteria; phylum Pseudomonadota; class Alphaproteobacteria; order DSM-16000; family Inquilinaceae; genus JACKIH01. Next base: position 21,296 of record JAGQRL010000045.1, on the reverse strand, counting down.
TCGGGCGGTGGCGGCTTGCAGCCCGCCGCTCACTCCGCAGGGGCGAGGCTGGGCAGGGCCACCGCCCGGCGGCGGCGCTGGCGCATCACCAAAGCCGGCACCAGGGCCGCCAGGAAGATCACGCCGACGATGAAGAAGCCGTCGCGGTAGCCCAGCACATTGCCCTGGGGATAGATCATCCGCGCCAGGTAGTTGACCGCGCCGGCCTGCTGCACGGCGTCCGGCAGCCCGTCGCGCGCCAGCACCCCGCGCACCGTGCGCAGCACCTCTGCCGTGGCGCTGTTGGCCGCCGTCTGGGCTGCGGTGAAGGCATCCACATAGAGGTGGGAGCGCCGCTCCAGCGCGATCGACAGAAGGTTGACGCCGAAGGCGCCGCCGAGCTGGCGCACGAAGTTGATGGCGCCGGAACCCTGGCCCAGCAGGGCCATCGGCAGCGCCTTCAGCGCACCGGCGTTGAGGCTGGGCATCATGAAACCCAGGCCGACGCGCCCCAGCACGATCCACCAGGCGAGCGTCCAGAACGGCACGTTCACGTCCACGCCCGTCATCAGGAACGAGGAGGCGGCGAACACGGCCAGCCCGAAGGCCACCATGGCGTAGGCCGGCAGCTTGTCCGACAGCCGCCCGGCCAGCGGGAACACCAGGGCCAGCACCAGCCCCGCCGGCATCAGCAGCAGGCCGGAGCGGGTGGGCGTGTAGTGCTGGATGGTCTGCACGAACAGCGGGATCAGATAGGTGGATCCGAAAATGCCCGCGCCGAAGATGAAGGCCACCACCGAGGCGCCGGCATAGACCGGGTTGGCGAACAGCTTCAGGTTCAGCATGGGGGTGGGGGTGCGCAGCTCCCACGCCACGAAGCCGATGCCGGCGAACCCGGCGGCGATGAGGTCCGCCAGGATGGCGTGGGACATCCAGCCCTCGCGCTGGCCGTTGGACAGCCCGTTGAGCAGGGTGACGAGGAAGACCGAGAGCAGGCCGAAGCCGATCCAGTCGAACCGCCGCGCCGGTGCGCCGTCCGCGCGGCCCGGCAGGAAGGCGGCGGCCATCGCCAGGCCGATGGCGCAGAACGGCACGGCCATGAAGAACACGTAGCGCCAGCTGAAGCTGTCCACCATCATGCCGCCCAGGGTGGGGCCCAGGGCGGGGGCCAGCACCACGCCGATGCCGTAGATGCCCATGGCGGAGCCGCGCTTGTCTGGCGGGAACACCTGGAAGATCACCTGCATGGCCAGCGGCTGGATGATGCCGGCCGCCGCCCCTTGCAGGATGCGGGCGAGGATCAGCACCCCTTCGCCGGGCGCCAGCCCGCCCATCAGCGAGGCGACGATGAACAGGGTAACGGCGATCAGGTAGGTGGCACGCTGGCCCACCGTATCCACCATCCAGGCGTTCAACAGCATGGTGCCCGTCATCGCCGCGAGGAAGCCGGTGGACAGGAGCTGGACGGAATCCTGGCCCATGCCGAAGGCGCCCATGATGTCCGGCAGCGCCACGTTGATGATGGTGGCCGTGAGGATGGTGGCGATGGTGCCCATCATCACCGTTACCGTGGCCAGCCAGCGATAGGCCGGCCCGTAGCGGGCGAACAGGGCCTCCACGCTGTCGGGGCGGGCGGGGCTAGCCACCGGTGCTCACCTCCACTTCCACCATCATGCCCGGGCGCAGCAGTCCCTGGTCCTGGGCGATGGCGATGCGCACCGGCAGGCGCTGGGTGATCTTGGTGAAGTTGCCGCTGGGATTGGGGTTGGGCAGCAGGGCGAACTCGCTGGTGGCGGCTTGGCCCACGCGCTCCACCGTGCCCTCGAAGGTGCGGCCCGGCAGCGCATCCACGGTGATGTGCACGGTCTGGCCGGGGCGGAAGAAGCGGATATCGGTTTCCCGCACATTGGCTTCCACGCGCACCCGGTCCGGGTCGTGCACCATGGCGAGGCGCTGGCCGGCGGTGACGTATTCGCCGGTGTCCACGAACACCTGATCGACCACGCCGTCGAAGGGCATGGCGATGGTGCGGTCCTCCAGGTTCAGCACGGCCTGCGCCCGCTGCGCCTGGAGGCGCTGTTCTTCCGGCCCCAGCTCCGCCAACTGGCGATCCAGCACCGTCATCTCGCCGCGCGCCGCTTCGGCTTCCGCCAGGGCCGCACGGGCGTTTTCCAGCTGCGCCTGGGCGCTCAGCGCCGCCTGGCGGGCGGTTTCCAGGTCGGCCCGCGTCTGGTCCAGGCGGGTCAGGGTGATGGCGCCGCCGGGGGCCAGATCCTCCGCCCGGGCGTTTTCCGTGCGGGCGAGGTCGCGCTGGCTTTCCGCCGCCGCCAGGGCCGCTTCCGCCGCCCGGATGGCGGCCTGCCGCGCATCGATCTGGCTTTGTGTCTGCCGCTCGGTCAGCGTGATGCGGGCTTCCATTTCCTCCCGCCGGCTGGCGATGCCGGCAAGCTGGGCATCCAGCTCGTCCACCAGCAGGCGGCTTTCGCGGTCGTCGATCTGGATGAGCACGCTGCCCTGGTGGACGGCGTCGCCCTCGATCACCTCGATGCCGGTCACCCAGCCGGGCACGCGGCTGCTCAGCACCACCATGTCGGCGGCGATGCGCGCATCGTTCACCACCACATGGGTGAACTGCTGGTAGACCCACAGGCCGCCGACCACCGCCAGCCCGGCAACGGCGAGCGCGCCGGCGGCCAGCCGCCACCGCCGGAGCACCGAGGCGCGGGGCCGGAACGGCCGCTCCGCCGCCGGGGCAGCCGTGGCGGCGGCCACAGGGGTGGCCGCGGGCGTGGCAGGCTCCGCGAGGGGAGGGATGCGATCGTCCATGCTCAGGCGCCCTTGGAGCCGCGGTCGAGGAACCTCGCCGCCGCCGGCGTGGCCCCCAGCTTGCCGGCGATCTGTTCGAACACGCGCAGGCAGACGGCGAGATCGGCTTCCGCCACGTCGGCGAAGATTTCCGCGCGGATCGCTTCCGCCGCCGCCTTGATGTGCTGCAGCACGGGCGTGGCCTTGGCGCACAGGTGCACGGACTTGGCGCGGCGGTCGCCGGGGATGGCGCGGCGTTCGATCAGCCCTTCGGCTTCCAGCCGGTCGAGCGTGCGCACCAGCGTCGGCCCCTGCACGCCGGCGGCTTCCGCCAGCTCGCGCTGGGTGACCAGCCCATCCAGGCGCGACAGGTGCAGCAGGGTCGACCAGCGGGCTTCCGTTAGCCCATAGGGCGACAGGCGGTGGTCCACCTCCGCCCGCCACAGCCGGGCGATCAGGCCCAGCCAGAGGCCGAAGCGGTGTCTTGGATCGAGGGGTTCGGACATGGGGCGGCCTCCACCGGCGGCACAATTAGGATAGCTGACTAATAGCTAGCTACTAATTATCACAGCACAAGATCCGCCATCATCGCGCCGCGCATGGCAGCGGCGCACCGGGCGTTCGGCAGGGCGCGGGGAGCGCACACGAAAAAGCCCCGCACCTGGTTGGGTGCGGGGCTTCAGGTCGTCTGGCAGCAGCCCCTCTGCGATGCGGAGGGGGGCTGCCGAATTCTTGCTAGGCGCGAAGGATCAGTCGATCGCCTGCAGATTGTCGGCGGCCATCTTGCCGCTGCGACGGTCGCGGACCAGCTCGAAGCTGATCTTCTGGCCGTCGTGCAGGCCGGCCAGGCCGGCGCGCTCCACGGCGCTGATGTGAACGAAGGCGTCGTTGCCGCCGTCGTCCGGTGCGATGAAGCCGAAGCCCTTCTGGGCGTTAAACCACTTCACGGTTCCCGTCGTCATGGGAATCCCTTTCTACAGTATACGATAGTGCCACCCACACACATGTGCGGGCCGTCGAAGTTGCATGTTCAGGTGAAGAGGTGCCCGGCGCGGCGCGACCAATGTCGGGGCGTCGCCAGTTCGTCCAACCGTCCATCGACGCGCGGTATATGCGCGGATGCTGGCGAGGATACAAGGGTCCATTGCCCGAACATGGCTGGCAGACCCGGTCCGCTTCCCTCCCCCGCTCCATAAGCCATTGTCAAATATCGGGTAATCGGGCAGGGGAGTGGGCCGGTGCAGTCCGACCAAAAAATGCTCTAGGATGCGCGCCGCACCCCCGAAACCGACCGAAGACACCCATGGCGCCCGACACTGGCCCCAAGCAGATCGATACCTCGGCCATCGAGCCGGCCCATATCCGCAATTTCGCGATCATCGCCCATATCGACCACGGCAAGTCGACCCTGGCCGATCGGCTGATCCAGCGCTGCGGCGGGCTGGAGGACCGGGAGATGCGCGCCCAGGTGCTCGACAGCATGGATATCGAGCGCGAGCGCGGCATCACCATCAAGGCCCAGACGGTGCGGCTGGTCTATACCTCCAAGGCCGGCATCGCCTATCAGCTCAACCTGATGGACACGCCGGGCCATGTGGACTTCGCCTACGAGGTCAGCCGCTCGCTGGCCGCCTGCGAAGGCTCGCTCCTGGTGGTGGATGCCAGCCAGGGCGTGGAGGCGCAGACGCTGGCCAATGTCTACAAGGCCATCGACGCCGACCACGAGATCATCCCCGTGCTCAACAAGGTCGACCTGCCGGCGGCCGATTGCGAACGCGTGCGCGAGCAGATCGAGGACGTGGTGGGGCTGGACGCCAGCGATGCCCTGGAAATCTCCGCCAAGACCGGGCTCGGCATCGAAGCGCTCCTGGAAGCCATCGTGCAGCGCCTGCCGCCGCCCACCGCGGGCAACCCCGACGCGCCGCTGAAGGCGCTGCTGGTGGATAGCTGGTACGACCCCTATCTCGGCGTCGTGGTGCTGACGCGGGTGGTGGAAGGCACGCTGCGCGTCGGCCAGCGGGTGCGCTTCCTCGGCACCGGTGCGGTGCGCGAGGTGGACCGCGTCGGTTTCCTGTCGCCCAAGGGTGTGCTGATCGAAACCCTGGGGCCGGGCGAGATCGGCTTCATCACCGCCGCCATCAAGGACATCAACGAAACCAAGGTGGGCGACACCATCACCGAGGACCGGCGGCCCACGGCGAAGGCGCTGGCCGGCTTCCAGCCCTCTGTACCGGTGGTGTGGTGCGGGCTGTTCCCGGTGGACGCCAGCGACTTCGAGCGGCTGCGCGACAGCCTGGGCAAGCTGGCGCTCAACGATGCCAGCTTCCATTTCGAGATGGAGACGTCGGCCGCACTGGGCTTCGGCTTCCGCTGCGGCTTCCTCGGCCTGTTGCACCTGGAAATCATCCAGGAGCGGCTGGAGCGCGAGTTCAACCTGGACCTCATCACCACGGCACCCTCGGTGGTCTACCGCCTGAAGCTGACGGACGGGTCGGAGCGCGAGCTGCACAACCCGTCGGACATGCCCGACCAGGTGAAGATCGCCTCGATCGCCGAGCCGTGGATCAAGGCCACCATCTTCGTGCCCGACGAGTACCTGGGCGGCGTGCTGCAGCTTTGCACCGAGCGGCGTGGCGAGCAGGTGGAGCTGACCTACGCCGGCAGCCGCGCCATGGTGATCTACCGCCTGCCGCTGAACGAGGTGGTGTTCNNTTCTACGACCGGCTGAAGTCGATCTCCCGCGGCTACGCCAGCTTCGACTACCAGATGGACGGCTACGCCGAAAACGACCTGGTGAAGATGTCGATCCTGGTGAACGGCGAGGCGGTGGACGCGCTGTCCATGATCGTGCACCGGGGGCAGTCCGAACGCCGGGGGCGGCAGTTGTGCGAGCGGCTGAAGGACCTGATCCCGCGGCAACTGTTCAAGATCGCCGTGCAGGCGGCCATCGGCGGCAAGGTGATCGCGCGCGAGACCGTGTCAGCGCTCAGGAAGGACGTAACCGCCAAGTGCTACGGCGGCGACGTGACCCGCAAGCGCAAGCTTCTGGAAAAACAGAAGGAAGGCAAAAAGCGCATGCGCCAATTCGGCCAGGTCGAAATCCCCCAAAGCGCCTTCATCGCCGCGCTGAAGATGGGGGAGGAATAGGGGGAACAGGCCCCTCCGCACCCGCCTCCCCATCCCAACTCACCGAGATGCCCGCCTCCGCGGGCCTGACACTACTGGCTATTCTCGCTCCTCCATTGTTGAAGAAGAGCCAAAGCGCGGGTGAGATTTCTTGAAGTGCCCTCGACATAGTGTGTAGCATCAGAAGCTTCAAACACCTCGAGCGCGGCGCGATATGCCGCGACCGCCTCTTCCAGACGTTTGGTGCTCTTTTCGCGTTTCCCGAGAATTTCTAGTGCACTACCCAGGTTGTTCTGGGTCATCGCCCAGTTCAGCGGCACGCGCTCGCGGGTGCGTTCCTCCAACGCGGCGCGATAGGCCGCCGCCGCCTGCTCCAGCAGCTCGGTGCCGCTCTCTCGTTTGCCGAGCGTCTGGAGCGCGTTGCCCAGGTTGTTCTGGGTCGTGGCCCAATCCAGCGGCACGCGCTCGCGGGTGCGTTCTTCCAGCGCTGCGTGAAAGGCCGAAATCGCCTCTTCCAGCTGCTCGGTACCGCTCTCGCGTTCACCGAGCGTTTGCAGCGCGTTTCCCAGGTTGCTCTGGGTCATCGCCCATTCCAGCGGCACGCGCTCGCGGGTCCGTTCCTCCAAAGCGGCGCGATAGGCTGCGACTGCCTCTTCCAGCCGTTCGGTGCCGCTTTCGCGTTCGCCGAGCGTTCGCAGTGCGTTTCCCAAGTTGTTCTGGGTTCTTGCCCAATCCAGCGGCACGCGCTCGCGGGTGAGTTCCTCCAACGCGGCGCGATAGGCCACGACCGCCTGCTCCAGCCGTTCGGTGCCGCTCTCCCGCATGCCGAATGCGGTAAGCGCGGTGCCCAGGTTGTTCTGAGTCGTTGCCCAGTCCAGGGGCACGCGCTCGCGGGTGCGTTCCTCCAACGCGGCGCGATAGGCCGCGGCCGCCTGCTCCAGCCGCTCGGTATCGCTCTCGCGTTCACCGAGCGTTTGCAGCGCGGTGCCCAGGTTGTTCTGGGTCGTCGCCCAATGCAGCGGCATACGCTCGCGGGTGCATTCCTCCAAAGCAGCGCGATAGGCTGCCACCGCCTCTTCCAGCCGTTCGGTGCCAGTCTCCCGTTCCCCGAGCGCCCAGAGTGCGTTGCCCAGGTTGTTCTGGCTCGTCGCCCAGTCCAGCGGCACCCGTTCGCGCGTCCGTTCCTCCAGCGCTGCGCGAAAGGCGGCGACCGCCTCTCCCAAACGTTCGGTACCGCTCTCACGTTCGCCGAGCATCCAGAGCGCGATTCCCAGGTTGTTCTGGGTTCTTGCCCAATCCAGCGGCACGCGCTCGCGGGTGAGTTCCTCCAACGCGGCGCGATAGGCCACGACCGCCTGCTCCAGCCGTTCGGAGCCTGCCTCTCGTTCTCCAAGAATCGAAAGCGCAGCGCCCAGATCGTTCTCTGTCTCAGCCCAATCGAGTGGCCGGTCTTTGCGATCCACGTTCGCGAGGATTGCCCGGTAGACTCTGATGGCGGCCAGGAGTGCCGGGTTGTCGCCTAATTCGTTTCCTTGTGCGTAGAGCGCCAAGGCCTGGGAAAGCAGATAGCCGCGCCTTGCAGTGGGATCCCGCTCGCCAACGATCCGGGCTGCTTCCTCGAAGTGCGCGGCCGCACCGTAGTAGTCGAGCTTCAAGCGGGCGGCTGCACCGCGATCGGCACGGGTCTCCGCCGCACTCAGCCGGCGGCGCGTGGCGGCGTCCTCAAGTTCCTCCACCACCTCCAGGTCGCGGGTTTCCGCTTCCTCCAGTCGAGCATCGGCCGCCCTAAAATCGGCTGTCGCCATCAGCGCTGCGGCTTCTTGGCGGAGGTGCTGGACCTTCGGATCGTCATTCGTCAGCCGGTTCAGGCGCTCTTGGAGTTCCACGAACTCGTCGGCTTTGGCGCGCAGTCGGGCTTCGATGGCTGCGGGATCGAGCGGGACACTCGGACTCCCCAAACGGCGGAGAATCGCGGCCAACACGGGCAGCGGCACGCCCTTCTTGGCAGAGAGCATTGCCATCATGGCGTCGAGCTTGGTGTCGACCCCAGCAAAGCCCCGATCTATCCGATGCCGAAGACCAGCAACTGACTCTTCGAGCCCCTCCAGGAGCTCTCGGCTTTCCAGGCCTAGCTCTTCCAGGCTGACCAGCTTCTCAGCCGTGAAGATCGCCAGGAACTTCTCGTTGGTCTTGACCTGCTCGGCGAGGAACAGGCGGAAAGAGGCAAACCATCCTTTTACCCCCTCTACCTCCCCGCGGAAGCGTTTGAGGAAGCTCTCAGGGATCGCAATCCCATCGAGCTGCTGGGCAAGTTCCGACAGCGTGGCGTCTTCCGCCTGGGCCCGCATTGCCTCAAAGCGTGCCGGGTTGGCGTCGTGCAGCGGATTGGCGATAGCGGCGTTCACCGCGCCGTCCAGTGAATTCGCAACCTCGTCGTCGATCCGGATGTCGATCTGGCTGATTAGCTCTCGGTCGACGAAGCCATTGCCCAGGCTGAGAAAGCTTGGCCGGCCGCCTGGGTTCGAGAGAGCGGCCACATTGCCCTGGGCGAACTCGGCGAGCACTTGCCGCAGCGCCTGTAGCTGGGCCAGCCGCATGGCCTTCAAGGCATCGTTGTTGCGCGGCAACCCGCCAGATCCGGTGATCCGGTTGCTGACTTCCCGGTGGAACCGGCACGCCAATGCATCGGTGCGGCTGGCGAGAACGCCGTAGCCTATCGCTGAGAGTCCGCCAAGAAGTAGTCCGGAAAGGGTGAATGGGTCGGCCATGGGGACGGCACAATCTGACTGGAGGCGAACGACGCTTCTCTGTCAAATTGCACTATCTATCGGCCATGCTCCATGAGATCTGAGCTTTCCTGATGAGACCATGCCCCCCAACCCGGCCATGCCTGATCTCCGCTGGCGTGCGGGGGGGAGAGTGCAGTAAGGGCAGGGCAAAGGGAGAGTTGCCATGCCTTATTCAGACATTCTGTCCGCCTGCGGCCTGACGGCGGGCGAGATCACCGGCGGCACGCTGGCGGTCGACACGCCGGTGGACGGCAGCGAGTTGGCGCGCCTGAAGGTCCACACGGCCGACGAGGTGCGCGCCATGATCGCCGCCGGTGCCGCCGCCTTCAAAACCTGGCGCGCCACCCCGGCCCCGGTGCGTGGCGAACTTGTTCGCCTGATCGGCGAGGAGCTGCGGGCGGAGAAGGACAATCTCGGCCGCCTGGTGTCGCTGGAATGCGGCAAGATCCTGCAAGAAGGCCTGGGCGAAGTGCAGGAGATGATCGNNTGATCGACATCTGCGACTTTGCCGTCGGCCTGTCGCGCCAGCTCTACGGCCTCACCATCGCCTCGGAGCGCCCCGGCCACGCCATGCGCGAAGCCTGGCACCCGCTGGGCCTGTGCGGCATCGTCACCGCCTTCAACTTCCCCGTCGCGCCGTGGGCGTGGAACGCCTCGCTGGCGCTGGTGTGCGGCGACCCGATCTTGTGGAAGCCGTCTGAAAAGGCGCCGCTGTCCGCCCTCGCCACCCAGAAGATCTGCGAACGCGCCATGGCCCGCTTCGGCGCAGCACCGGCCGGGCTGATCCAGGTGGCGGTGGGCGAACGCGAGGTGGGCGAGATCCTCACGGAAAGCCGCGAGGTCGCCATCGTCTCGGCCACCGGCTCCACCCGCATGGGCCATGCCGTGGCGGCCAAGCTGGCGGAACGCTTCGGGCGCTGCATCCTGGAGCTGGGCGGCAACAACGCCATGATCGTGGCCCCCTCGGCCGACCTGGAAATGGCGCTCAGGGCCATCGTGTTTTCCGCCGTCGGCACGGCGGGCCAGCGCTGCACCAGCCTGCGCCGGCTGATCGTGCATGAGGATGTGTACGACGCCCTGGTGCCGCGCCTCGCCGGCGTCTACGCCAACCTCACCATCGGCAGCCCGCTGGCCGATGGCACCCTGGTCGGCCCGTTGATCGACAAGGCGGCGTTCGAGGGCATGGAAGCAGCCCTCGCCCAGGCCAAGGCCGATGGCGGCACGGTGCATGGCGGCGGCCGCGCGCTGGCAGACACCTACCCCAAGGCCCACTACGTGCACCCGGCCATCGTGGAAATGCCGGGGCAGACGGAGGTGGTGACCCGCGAAACCTTCGCACCCATCCTCTACGTGCTGAAATACCGCGACTTCGAGGACGCGATCGCCCTGCAGAACGCCGTACCCCAGGGCCTGTCGTCCTGCATTTTCTCCACCGATGTGCGGGAGACCGAGGCGTTCATTTCCGCCACCGGGTCGGACTGCGGCATCGCCAATGTGAACATCGGCCCCTCCGGTGCTGAGATCGGCGGCGCCTTCGGCGGCGAGAAGGACACCGGCGGCGGGCGCGAGTCCGGCAGCGATGCCTGGAAGGGCTATATGCGCCGGCAGACCATCACGGTGAACTACTCGCGCGCGCTGCCGCTGGCCCAGGGCATCAAGTTCGAGATCTGACGCGGTCCGGGGGGTGGGTGCCGGGCCGCGCCTCACCCGCCCCTCACCGGCTGCTCTCCGGCCGACACAATGTCTTGAGCGCCGCCAATCAGCGCCTGGGATTGCTTCAGCCTCGATTGGCCTGGTGTATGATCCTTGAAACCGGCCTCCACGGCCGGCAGGGAGGAGAAACACCATGGCCTTCGCACGTGACTACACGCCCGCCCAGACATTGAAGATCCTCAACGACTCAGAAGGCCAGCCGGGCACCAGCGGCGAGAATGCCCACGCCTTCAGCCGCCACCTGCGCAATTCCGGCCATGGCGGTGTCAGCAAGGCCACCTTTGCCGCACGCTGGGAAAACGATCCCTACGACGACAACTCCGAGTACCGCATCAACTCCGGCTGGCTGGGCAAGGGCGATATGGCGGTGCTGCTGTGCCGGCTGCTCAACTCCCCCATCGGCCAAGCCGGGCTGGGCGGGCTGGACGGCAGTGCCGACCGCGTGTGCGTGAACGCCTTTTTCAGCGATACCAGCGGCTTCGGCGGCACCTCGCTGGGCGGTGCGGTGGCGGTGCTGCGGGGGCTGCCGCAGCCGGCGGAGTTCATCTATCACGACGACCATCCCAAGAACCCGCTGCGCGGCCAGCTCAAGACGATCAAGACCAAGCCCATGAAATTCAAGGGCGTGATCCGCATGAAGGACATCGTCGGCGGCGTGGCGGTGCTGGACAAGATGGGCACCCGCCTGCACGTGCAGACCTTCTATCCGCTGTTCGAGGTGAAGGGCCGGGGCTTCGCCGAATACCGCATGGGCACCTCGGTGGTCACCAAGTCGGAAACCCATACCGACTACATCCACACCACCATCGAGCTGCGCATCTGACACCGCCTCACCTTTGCCCATGTGGGTGCCCAGCCTGAGGGGTGGGGAAGCATGGGGAGGCGGCGATGGACCAGCAGCGGGTCTTGGCCTGGCACCATTTCGACAATGCGGCCCACAACGCGCTGGCGCCGCATCCATTCCGGAGCGATGGCGAAAAGGGGCACGGCGTGGCGGCCGGGAGCGGTGCGGTGCAGACCACCCACCAGCCGGCCGACCCCAGGGGCGAGGCCGAGGCCATCGCCCGCCAGCACACCTTTCTGATCCTGCTGCCGCTCGGCCAGATCGCCGCCGGGCTGTGGGAACTGGCGCGCACGCCCAATGCCCGCCAGTACCTCGATAACGCCAAATGGAATGCCCACCACCTGCGCCAGCCCGGCCGCTTTCACCTGGGCTGCATCCTGGTGGTGCTGGCGCAGATCGCCGGCGGCCTCAGGGCCGATGCGTCCGGTGCGTCCGCCGATGCCTGCTTCCACGAGGCCGCACGCCAGGCCAACGCCGCCGGTCCCGACATTCCGGCAAAGGCGCTGCGGGCGCTCTACTACATCTGCCTCGGCAGCCTCTGGGAGGTGGGGGATGCCTCGGCCCGGCAATACCTGGAAAACGCCTGCTGGAACGCCCACCGCTTCCAGCAGGAAGGCACGGTCAGCCGCTACGGGGCCGTGCGCACCGTGCTCGCCCAGCTTGCCGGGGCGCTGAAGACCGACATCTCGCCCGACCAGCCGACAGCCTGACAGGTGCTGACTACCGCCGGTGGTGGTGCAGCCCTTTTGGCCGCGTCCCACTCAACTTTTGCCCAATTCCGCCGGTAAGGTGCATCCAAGTGGGCGGTGCGTGGAGGGGCCGCCGCGAGCAAGGGGCGCGTCATGGCCGGGGTGACGGTGTCGGTGATCGACCGGCGGATCGAAGGCAGGACCTACCAGGCCTATTCGCTGAAGGTGCCGCGTGCCACCAGCTTCACCGTCGATGCCGCCACCGGCATCGTCAAGCTGATGACCGACATCAAGACATGGCTCGGCGCCCGCAAGATCTCCACGCTCACCATGGTCGGCCACGGCATTTCCGGCAAGGATGGGCGGACGGGTGCGCAGGTCTACGTCTACGAGATCTGCAAGGAGTACCTGACGGAGTTCTCCGCCCCCGCCTTCGGCATCCTCAAGGGCAGGTTCGCCAGCAAGACGGTGCCGGGGATCGAGCTGATCTCCTGCGGCCCCAGCGGCTCGCAGAAAAGCGTGCTGCTGGACAAGGCGCTGATCTCCCAGGGCGTGAAGATCTGCCAGGCGATCGCCAACGCCGCCGGCACCGCGGTGCGGGCCTCGCCAGACACCCAGATCTACGGCTCGTCGATGCAGTCGATGGCCACCGCCGCCAACCCGCTGGCGCGGCGCCTGGTGGTCAATCCCGGCCCGTGGGAAGGCAAGGTGTGGACCTTCCTGCCGGGCAAGTCCGGCCCCTATCGGACCACCGCGTCTGGCACCTACCAGCGCGTGCGCAAATGGTGAGCCTTCCCTAGGGCGTCGTCGCCTTTGGCGGTATCGGCTCCGGCAATCGGGCCGAAGCAGACGGAACGAGACAGGCTCTCGCGGGATCAGCCGGGCTTCTTCAGCGGGATCGTCTGCTCGCTGCCGATGGGCAGGCGCAGGCGCACGGTGGTGCCGACGCCGGGCGCGCTGTCGATGGTCACGCTGCCGTGGTGCATCTCCACCAGGGATTTCACCAGGGCGAGGCCGATGCCGCTGCCCTGGGTGGAGCGCACATAGGCGTTCTCCACCTGCTCGAAGGGGTGGGTCACGCGTTCCAGGGCATCGGCGGGAATGCCGCAGCCGGTATCGGCCACCGACATTTCGATCTCACCCTCCACCAGGCGGGCGGCGAGGCGGATCTGCCCGCCGGGATCGGTGAACTTGATGGCGTTCGACAGGATGTTGGTGATGCATTGGGTGAGCGCCTGGCGATCCGCGTAGAAGGGCGGCAGATCGTCTTCCACCTCCACGCTGAGCGCGTGGTTCTTCTTGGTGAGGGGGAACGCCATGTCCTGGCAGGCGGCCGCCACGATCTGCTCTGCGGTCACCCGGGACAGGTTGAGGTCCATCTTGCCGGCCTCGATCTTCGACAGATCGAGGATGTTGTTGATCAGCCGCAGCAGGTGGCGGCCGCTGTCGTGGATCAGGCCGGCGTATTCGCGGTGCTTCTCCAAGCCCATCGGCGTGATCCCGTCGCCGCGGATGATCTCCGAAAAGCCCAGGATGCTGTTGAGGGGCGTGCGCAGCTCATGGCTCATCACGGCGAGGAACTGCGACTTGGCGGCATTGGCCATCTCCGCCGCCGTCTTGGCCCGCTCGGCCATGGCGTGGGCCGCTTCCAGCTCCCGCGCATGCTCCGCCATCTGGCCATGCTGGTCGATCAGCGAGGCCTCGTAGCGCAGGCGGTCGGTGATGTCGTGGGCGACGCACAGCAAGGCGTGGCGGCCCCGGTGTTCGACGACGCTGACGAGGATGCGCGTGTCGATGATGCCGTCGTCCTTGCGCCGCAGCTTGGTTTCGAAATCGGCTTCGCCGTCCTTGAGGACCGAGGCGATGCGGCCACGGACCTGCTCCTCCGTGCGGTCGATCACATAGGTGTGCAAGGCGCGATGCGACAGCTCATCGGCCGAATACTTCAGCTGGTCGCAGGCGCGCTGGTTGAACGCGATCGGCAGCAGGGTTTCGGGATCCAGCATGATGATGGCGTCGGGCGATTTCTCGAACAGGGTGCGGTAGAGGGCTTCGCTCTCCTCCAGCAGCGTTTGCGATTGCTTCAGTGGGGTGACGTCGAAATCGATGCCGATGAGATAGGCAAGCCGGCCCGAGGCATCGCGCTGCGGCACGGCGGAGCTATGGATCCACACCCAGTGCCCCAACCGGTGGCGGATGCGGTAGTCGGTCTGGAACAGCTCGGACCTGCCGGCGACCACGTCGGCGATGGCGGTGCGCACGGCGCCGATATCGTCCGGGTGGATGCGCGCCAGCCACGCTTCCACGGAAATCGGAAAGCTGGCGTCTTCGCCGATCAGGCGCTTGGATTCCTCGGTGAAGCGCGTGGTGTTGGTGCGGCCGTTCCACTGCCACAGGCTGGCCCCCAGTTCGGAGATGAGGAGCCGTTCGCGGGAGGCGACGATGGCGTGGGCGCGCTCCACCTTGCGGCGGTGCCGGGCTTCGATCCTGAGGGCCACATAGATCAGAACAGACGATGCGGTTACGAAGAACAGACCTTTAATTGTCTGATAGTATTCATAGTCAAATTCAAGAAAGTCGATGCGATCGGACAGAGTTATCCACAATACAGCAAATATAAAATATATCAGCGCAATACGGAAACTTCTGTCGTTCGCCATTTATATTTGCGCTCTTGGCTGCCGGGAAATCCAGTTTCAGTCTGATTTGCAGGTTCGATGCGCCTGCTGGCGGACGTACAATCGTGGGATTTCCTAAAATATGTAGAATATTGCGAGGCGGCGCAGGGCATTGAATTGCAGAAGATCCACTGGCGTGGCGACAAGATGCCGCAAAGAGGGGCGACAGACGATGGGTCATCTTGCTTAAATTGCCTGGGTCCACCGGAGGCTTTGTCGAAATATCGTTTCTTTCCATCACCTGGAGGAAAGCACAGGGGCGGCCGTCAAACAGGGATGCTGAAGGAAAGGGCGGTGTTTCCCGGCCCGTCGATTGGCCCTGGCCAGCGCCTTCACATGGTTTTACCGACCGGCCGGACGTTCATCGGGCCGGCCTGACAGCGCCAGCGCCAGGAAGGCGCCGGCCGCAAATGCCAGGAGGCGGGCTTGCGCCCGCCTCCGGCCGTCCTGCGATCCGGCTCTAGGCCGCCTTCACGTCGATCTTCTTCACCTTGGCCTTGGCTTCGGCGGTCTGCGGCATCTTCACCGTCAGCACGCCGTCCTTGAAGGTGGCCTCGGCCTTGGCGGTGTCGGCGCCCGGCGGCAGCGGGATCATGCGGTGCACCGAGCCGTAGGAGCGTTCGGACATGTAGTAGCCCTTCTTCTCCTCCTGCCGCTCCACCTTCTTTTCGCCCTTGATGGTGAGCGCATCGTCGGTCAGCGACACCTCGATGTCTTTCTGCTCCATGCCCGGCAGTTCGATGGACACCTCCACCCCGTCGGCGGTTTCCACCACATCGGAGCGGGCGGCCGCGCCGCCGAACGGCAGGTCGAGCCCGCCGAAGGACTGCTCGAAGCGGTTCCAGAAGGTGTCGAACACGCGGTTCATGTCGCGTTGGAGCGTGGCGATGGGGTGATCGTCCTCGGTCTTGGTCTGCGGCGCGGCGTCCTTCCGCGCCCAGGGGATCAGGTCTTTGATCTGCATTTCCAATCCTCCTCCGAGTTCACGCCGAGTTCACGGGTCTGCGGCACTCGCTGCGGCCTCAGCCGGCCGTCACGGCGATGCGCCGCGGTTTGGCGGCTTCGGCGCGCGGCAGCTTCACCGTGAGAACGCCGCCGTGCATCTCAGCCGCGATGTTTGCCTGGTCGAACTCCTCCGACAGGGTGAAGGCGCGCTCGTAGTCGCCTTCGCCATATTCGGCGTAGGCCAGCTTGAAGCTTTCCGGGGCCGGCACCGCGGCCCGGCCGCGGATGGTCAGCACCCGCTGCTCCAGCTCGATCTCCACGTCGCCCGGTGCCACGCCGGGCATTTCCAGCATGATGGTCACGCCGTCGGCGGCCTCCACGATGTCGGTGAGCGGACGGTAGATGCGCACGCCGCGGGCGCTTTCCGCCCCCTGGGCGGCTTCGGGCTGCCCGCTGCGGGCAGCAGTGGCAACATCGGTCATGGGTTGCGTCCTCCTGTCAGGCTGGCTTGACGTCGATGCGGCGCGGCATGTCTTCGCTGCGGCGGTAAGCGACGATGCGCAGCACGCCGTGTTCCACCCGCGCTTCGACCTTGTCGGGGTCGACGCGGAAGGGCAGGCGCACCGACCGGCTGAAGGTGCCGAAGGCCCGCTCGCGGCGATGCCACACCGCCTCAGATCCGGCCTCCGGTGCCGTGCGCCGGCCGGCGATCGTCAGCAGCGTGTCCTTCACGGAAATGTCGATCTCGTCCGGCGCCACGCCGGGCAGTTCGGCGGTTACCGCCACCGCCTCGCTGCCCTGCCAGATGTTCACCGCCGGGTAGCCCTGGGCGGCTGCCGGGCCGGGGAGGGCACGGTCGAACTCCCCGCCCATCCGCCGCATCAAGGCGAACGGATCGCGCCCGGCAAACATGGAAGATGGATGAAGCATCGGTGTCTCCTCTGTCTCGTCAGGTCGATACCTGGCGGCCCGACCTGCCGTCCTGGCGACGGTGGCCGCAGCCGCGGGCAGCCCGCGGGGAGACAGAAGACACGACGATCCGAAGCCGGCGGCAGCCCCGTCCGGCCGGGTGACGACGCACCCCGAGAAACGACATCAGACGGCCCCCGCTCCTCGGCCAACCGTCACCACCCTGCAATCACATGCCGGATCAGTCGCTTTCCATCGAACCCCATTTCGGGCGTTCCGATCCCCTATAACGTGTTGACGGGGCGGGATTTCAAGGGGTGTCGGCGCATGCCGAAACAGCCGCGAAACCGGGGTCGCGACCGGCGTTTCGCAAGGCTGGTGAGGGCCTGCCGGGGCGCCGGAAACGGGCGCGCCGGATCAGGAGCTGGGATCGGAGTAGGACTCCATCGCCGAGCAATCCGACGTGCTGCCCCCGCTGCCGGCCACGGCGCCATCGGCGGGAATGCAGCGGGTGTTGCGCGGCGCGAAGGAGGCCACCACCTCGCGCGGGCCGACGACATCGGCCAGCACGCCGAACAGCAGCGGCTGGTAGCAGTAGGTCAGGCGCACCACCACCACGGCACCGTCCGAGTTGGTCAGGGCATCGCGCACCGCATAGTCGTCGGAGGTGTCCGACGGCGTGCCGTTGTTGCTGTTCACCTGGCGGAATTCCGGCGCCACCTGGTGCACCTGATCGTCGGAGGTGAAGTTGGTGATGTCGATGCTCTCGCCTTCGCACGCATCGGGCGAGTTGTGGGTGTACTGCCAGGTGGCGGCGTTGCCGAGCCGGTAGTTCCCCGATGTGGTGTAGTAGACATGGGCGATGGAGAAGGAGATCGGCACGTTGAACGGCGTGAACAGCTCGTCGGCCACCTGATCCAGTTCGTCGACATAGGAGGCGAAGGTCGGGCTGCCGTCCGGCGGGATCTCGACCTCGCGGCTCACCAGGTCGGCAATCACGGTGGCGGCGGCGGTGCCGCGGCGCACCGTCTGCAGCGCATTGGTGATCTCCACCGACAACAGCAGCATCATCACCAGGATCGGCAGCACGAAGGCGAACTCGATGGCCGGGGTGCCGCTGTCGTCGCGCCAGAAGCGGCCAAGCGGCCGCCAGCCGGCAAGGCGCCGGGCGCCGGCGGCGAAACGTCTAGATGGCCTGGGCGCGCGCACGATCATGACGGCTCGTTCCGGTAGACGTAGGTGTAGCTGAGGATCACCTCGTTGGAACTCAGCGTCCCGGAATTCGCCACCAGAAAGCCGAGGAACGGCGTGAAGAAGGTGTGCCGGTAGAGGATGCGCATGGCCACGTAGTCGTTGGCGCTGGTGTGCGCGCGCTCCACCGGGTTGTCGTCGGTATCGTCGATGTCGCCGGTGCACGCACGGCTTGCCGCCAAGGTCGGGTCATCGAAGACCAGGCCCTGGATCTGCGTGTTCAGCGTCGACAGGCTGTTGGAGGAAAGGACGCAGAGGCCCAGGCGCTCGTCCGGCGTGCCGCCTTCGGTGCAGTTCAGCACCAGGGGCGCATTGGCGCAGAACACGTCGCGCACCAGCGTGGTCATGTCGACCTCGTCGTCGCTGTTGGCGGCGAGTGCTGTTTCCATCGTGCCGACGCGGACCACGCGGGCGGTTTCGCTGGCGCTGTGTTCGATGCTGACCTGGGTGAAATAGGCCAGCGCGATATCGAAGATGCCGAGCAGCAGGGCGAACAGCACCGGGGCGATGATGCCGAATTCGATGAGCACGCCCGCCCGCTCGTCGCGGGCGAAGGCGCGGCCATGCCGGATGGCGGACAGGCGGCCCAGTTTTGCCATGCGGTGCCTCATTGCGCGATCCTCAGCGCCGACAGGCTCTGACCGATGCTGGCGAACACGTCGGTCAGTTCCGCCTCGTTGTTGACTTCGAAGTAGTACTGCTGGCCGTCGCGGTAGCCGGGATCGCCCGGCTGCGTGGCGCAGGCTTCGTAGATGGGGGCCGCCTCTTCCTGCAGGCCGCTCAGCTCGGCAAAGTCGGAGCCGCTGGGGTCGGCCAGCAGGTAGACCACGGTCACCTCGATGCCCACCTCGCGCATCTGTTCGCACACCAGCAGCATGTTCACCTCGTGGCGGTGGTACTGGGTGTAGCGGGACATCCGCTCGCTGTCGCTGACCGTGTTCTCGTCGTTATAGGGGTACTGGTTGCTGCAGTTGATGCCGGTGCGGCCGGAGAAGTCGGCGCGGTCGATGGGGCAGGACATGGCGACGTTGCGGCCGACCTGGGCGGCGACGGAGTCCGTCACCAGCACCACGGCCTTGGTGTTGCCGGCGTCGTCATATTCCCGCGGCAGATCGCTGCCGATGCCCCAGTAGCCTTGCCAGCGCGGCGACACCGTGCGCCAGCCCCAGGCCATGCCGGTGTCCATGCTGGTACCGCCCGCGGCCACCCATTCGTCCACCTCGCCTTCCACTTCGTCGCGGAAGTGGGTGGGACCGACGATTTCGTTGGCGCTGCAGGAGTTGCCGTCATGGCCATAGCGGTTGGTGTCGCCTGCCGAACGGTACCGCTCCAGCTGGTAGATCCATTCCGCCGACGTGTAGTTCGCCGAGCCCGACGCCCGCAGGTAGCCGTTGTACTGGCGGAAGCGCGGCGGCGCCAACGTCGACGATCCGTCGGACGGCGGCGCGTCGTCGAGGTGGGAGAGGTAGTAGTAGTCCAGCGAGGCCGCCGGCCAGACGGCCCGGTCCAAGCCGCCCTGGGCGCTCGGCAGATCCTGCATCAGGTACGGCAGCAGCGCGCGGGAGGCGTAGCCCGGTGCCGAGGTGGAGGTGCGGCTCATGACCGCGGCATAGAGGTTGCCGAAGCCGGTGTGATCGAGGCCGCTGTTGGTCAGGTAATAGTCGAAGAAGCCCTGCTCGCGGCCGACCACGCAGGTCTCCATCAAGCCGCGGTCGGTGCCGTCGCCGCACAGGTCGACGGTCTCGTAGGGATCGTGGATCTGGTTGTTGTTGGTGTCGGTGATGGGCGAATAGCGCGGGTCGATGCAGGCCCCGCGGGCGCTGCCGCCGCTGTTCATCACCACGTTCCAGCTGTCCACATACGACGCGTTGGGCAGCCGGATATGGGCGCGGAACGGCACCAGGGAGACGAACACGTTGTCGTTGGAGCAGTTGGTCTCGCCGTCGGCGCAGGGGATCAGCTCGTCCATCATGCTGTGCACCGCGGCGACCAGCGGGCCGCGCACGTCCGCCCATGCCACCGAGCCGGAGTTGTCCAGCACCAGGGCCACCTCCACGGTGCCGCCGACGCCGCCGATGGTGTACGAGCCGCTGACTTCCACCTCGATCTCGTCCACCTGCACCAGGCCCAGCAGATAGGTGGGCATCACGGTGCGGGCGGTGATGTCCAACTGCCCGGTGTCGTCTTCGTCGGCGAAGATGTCGACCACGGTGGTGTCGGACGTCACGGTGCTGGAGGAGAAGAAGCCCTCATCGAAATTGGCGGCCAGGTATTCGTTGACGTATTCGGCCGTCCACGCTTCCAGCGGGGCGAAATACGTATCCAGGGCGGCTTCGTAGTCGGCATCGCTGCCGTAGTCGGAGCGGACCGGGCGGGTGCCCGACAGCAGGTTGAGCTGGTTGCTGTATTCGCGCGCCACGGCCAGGCCGGCCGCATCCAGCGCGCTGCGCAGTTCGGAGCGGACGGTGAAGCCGCGCGACCCGTCCACGGCCAAGCCGATCGCCGCCAACAGGGCGATCAGGGCAAAGGCGAACAGGACAAAGACATTGCCGCGATCGTCGCGGACAAATCGCGCCGTTGCGACCTTCAGCGCAGAAGCCAGCCACATGACATGGGATCCTTCCACATCCATTCTTGCCGCCCACCGGCCGGACACAGCCACTTTAATATGTCAACGTTAAGGTTTTGCAAAACGCCCGGTTGGATCGCCGGCCGCCACTGTCGTTCCCGCTGGTTGCGGATGCATCGCCGAAACGCCGGGTGGACTGGCACCTCCGGCGACTGCGCCGGAGCCGATCAGAATGCCACCAACTGAAAATATCACAGCGCTAAGAAAAAGCAACGCGGCGTGTTCGTTTGAGAGTATTTAAGAAAACATTCGAACAATTCTTTGTGTAATCCTAGCGAATATGAGCGGGCCCGGTTCTGTTGCGGTGTCGCCCCCTGTCGCGCCGCTGTCGCCCCCTGTCGCGCCGCCGTCGCGCCGCTGCGGCACCCTGCCGACGAAAAAGGGCGCCCGCGAGGGGGCGCCCTTTCCCGAATGCTCGGCGGCCGCAAGCGACCGCCCGGCAGTGGCCGGCTTAGAAGTCCATGCCGTCCATGCCGCCCATGCCACCCATGCCGCCCGGAGGCATGCCGTGGCCGTCCTTCTTCTCAGGACGCTCGGCAACCATGGCCTCGGTGGTGACCAGCAGGGCGGCCACCGAAGCGGCGTCCTGCAGGGCAGCGCGCACGACCTTGGTCGGGTCGATCACGCCGGCCTTGAACATGTCGACGAACTCGCCGGTCTGGGCGTTGAAGCCCTGGTTGACGTCGCCGCCTTCGCGCAGCTTGCCGACCACGACGGAGCCTTCCACACCGGCGTTCTGGGCAATCTGCCGCACCGGCGCCTGCAGGGCGCGACGGACGATGTCGATGCCCGCCCGCTGGTCGTCGTTGACCGGGGTCAGCTTGTCGAGCGCGTGCTCGGAGTACAGCAGGGCAACGCCGCCGCCGGCCACGATGCCTTCCTCGACCGCAGCGCGGGTGGCGTGCATCGCGTCCTCGACGCGATCCTTGCGCTCCTTCA
>JAGQRL010000365.1 GCA_020425485.1 Rhodospirillaceae bacterium | reverse complement strand
ATCACCTCCCAGGCGAAAATGGCCAGGCCGAGCACGAACATGACGGTGATGACCGTATCCAGCAGGTTGCGGCCCCAGCCGGCGAGCAGCCACTGGAAGCCCGACAGGCCCCAGATTTCCGCCAGCACGATCACCGCCACCACCGCCAGCACCGCTTCGCCGAGGTGGCGGACGACGGGGGCGTAGACCTGGGAGCGGGCACGCAGATAGGTGCTTTGCCCGGTGCCGCCGGTTTCCGGGAAATTGGCCAGCCGCCGCCAGGAAATCAGGCCGAGGCGGGCGAGGATCACCACGACGATGCTGAAGGCGCTGGCTTCCAGCAGGAAGCCGAAGCCATCGCCGATCTCCATCACCCACAGGATGTACATGGCCAGCACATAGATCACCGCCAGCACGTGCCACGATCCGGCCAGCCACTGGCGGGCGGCGCGCACGCTGCTGGGGCCTTCGTCGCCGCCGCGGATGGCCTTGGCCACGCCGCGCCGGCGCCCCAGGATCATCACCACCAGCATGATGGTGACGGCGAGGCCGACCACCGCCAGCAGGCCGTTGCGCACCTGGTAGGGCATGCCCAGCACGAAGGACGTCTCGGCAATGAAGTAGCCGAACACCGCGGTGTGGGCGATGCGCGAGGCCCAGCGGTAGAGGTATTGCGCGGTGGTATCATCGAGCCCCGACAGGCGCCTGGTCGGCACCGTCGGCGACAGCAGGGTGAAGGACACGGTGCGGATCAGGCTGGCGATCAGCACCGCCTGGATCAGCGCCACCACCACCAGATAGACGTAGGGCGAGGGTTCCACCGCTGCCGTGGCGCCGGCCGCGCCGAACAGGAAGGCGACGATCGGCAGCATCTTCAGCAGCGTCCACAACGCCCAGGTGCCGAGCCGGCCAATCCAGGTGTGCCGTTCGATGGCCTCCACGCGGCGGCGTACCGGCGTCAGCACCAGGCGCATCAGCAGCCAGGCAAGGAAGCCGGCGCCGATGACGATGGCGACGTTCTGGCCGATCTGCGCCCAGCGATTGCGCCCCTGTTCGCTGGACACCTGGCGGTCGAACCAGGTCCACAGGTCGGGCAGGGAATCGATGGCCCGCCAGATGGTGCCCATCTCGCTGTTGATGGCCTGGAGCTGGTCGGACAGGGATTCGATCACCTCCGCCCCCAGGCCCGGCGCTTCCTCGCCGCTGTCCTCGGCCGCCACCAGAAGCCGCAGATTGGCCACCAGCTCCTCGCGCGCCGTCTCGTCTTCCAGCGTGTCGATCAGGCTGTTCACCTGATCGGGCGTCACGCCGTCGGGCAGTGCGGGTTGCGCCTGTGCGGCCGCGTCCGCCGGTGCTGCCTGATCGGCCGGCGCGGCCGTGTCGGCGGGCTGGGTCTGGCTGGCGCCGGCGGTATCGCCGGTGGTGGCCGGAGCTTCGGTTGCGGTTCCGGCGGTCGAGCCGTCCTGCTGTGCCGCTGCGCTGACGGAAAGGCAACTCAGGACGATGCCCAGAAGCAGAAGGAAACGGGTCAAGGGGCCTGGTCCGATTTCGGTGGGTGAATCGCGTGACGGCGAAGATAGCCGAACACTCCGAACCCGCGAACCCCCTGCCGGGACTTATCCCCGCCCACCCGGCGTCCTGGCTGCCCGCCTTCCTGGCCGCTCGGCGCCACGCCATGTTGGTGACGGATTCCCGCTGTGTCATGACTGGCGGCGTGCTGGGCCCAGCGGCCCTTGCGAAACTCACGGGGAGGCGACGGACTATGGCTGAACGGGTCTGGCTGGGAGTCTGGCCGGGGATGCGGCCGGGGATCCTGCTGGCGGCGGGGCTGGCGGCAGCGCTTGTCCTGTCCGGTCCCGCCGTGGCGGCAGGGCTGGAGGAACTGGCCGCGGAGGGCGAAGGCGGTGCCTGGAGCGGCGATTTCCCGCCGCTGCGCAGCGACAACGACCTGGAAATCGCCGCCGGCATGATCGTGGATGGCGATCTGGAAGGCTCCATCCC
>JAGQRL010000364.1 GCA_020425485.1 Rhodospirillaceae bacterium | reverse complement strand
TTGGGCAGGATCGACGGGCGCATGACGTTGAGGTCGCTGGCAATCGGGTTCACCAGCGCCATCGCCGCATCGGTCTGCCCGAAGGCTTCCGCCGTCGGCCCATCCATGAACGACCAGGTGACCGCCTCGTCCAACCCGCGGTCGGCCAGCACGCGGCGCGCGGTGGTGGCGATGCGCCGGGTGTCGCCGATGGCGGTGCGGGTGACCACGCTCAAGCGCGGCAGCGGCGTCGACGGGATGGCATCGAACCCGTTGATGCGCAGCACCTCCTCCACCAGGTCGGCTTCGCCCTCCACGTCGCCGCGCCACGACGGCGGCGTGACGGTGAGCGTGCCGTCGGCCCCATCGGCGACGACAAAGCCCAGGTCCTCCAGGATCTGCCGCTGGCGGGCGATCGCCACGTCGACGCCGCCCAGCGTGGCCACCCGGTCCGGCCTCAGCGTGATGGTGCGCCGCCAGTTCGGCACCGCGCCGGCAATCACCAGCTCGCTCGGCTCGCCGCCGCACAGCTCCACGATCATGGCCGTCGCCTGCTCCATGCCGGAGATCACGGCGTCGGGGTCGATGCCGCGCTCGAAGCGGTAGCGGGCATCGGACTGGACCTGCAGCTTGCGGCCGGACAAGGCGGTGCGGGTGGGATCGAAATAGGCACTTTCCACATACACGTCGGTGGTGGCGCCGGTGACACCGCTGTGGGTGCCGCCCATGATGCCGCCCAGCCCGTCGATGCCGTCCTCGTCGGCGATCACGGTGACGCTGTCGTCGAGCGTGTAGGTCTTGTCGTTCAGCGCCTCCATGCTCTCGCCGGGGCGCGACAGGCGGATGGTCAGCCCGCCCTTCACCTTGTCGGCATCGAACACGTGCAAGGGCCGGTTGCGGTCGACGGTGAAGAAGTTGGTGATGTCCACCAGGGTGGAGATCGGGCGCAGGCCGATGGCCAGCAGGCGGTCCTGCAGCCAGTGCGGGCTGGGGCCGTTGGTGACGCCGCGGATCAGCCGGCCGACATAAAGCGGGCAGGCGTTGGCGGCCTCTTCCGGAAAGTCCAGGGTGACGCCGATGGGGCTGGTGAAGCGGCCCGGCACCGGGTCTGCCGCCAGCGGCTTCAGCGTGCCCAGCCCGGCAGCGGCGAGATCGCGGGCGATGCCGCGCACGCCGGCGCAATCCGCCCGGTCGGGCGTCAGGTCCACATCGATCACCGGGTCGTTCAGCCCGGCCCAGTCCACATAGGCGGTGCCCACCGGCGCATCTTCCGGCAGGTCGACGATGCCGGAATGCTCGTCCGACAGCCCCATCTCGCGTTCCGACAACAGCATGCCGTTGCTTTCCACCCCGCGGATCACGCCGGGCTTCAAGGTCAGGTCGATGCCGGGGATGTAGGTGCCGGGGGTCGCGAACACGCCGATCATGCCGGTGCGTGCGTTGGGCGCGCCGCACACCACCTGCACCGGCCCCGCACCGGCATCCACCATGCACAGCCGCAGCTTGTCGGCGTTGGGGTGCGGTTCGGCGCTGATTACGCGGGCGATGGTGAAGGGGGCAAGCGCTGCCCCGCGATCGGTCACCTCGTCCACCTCCAGGCCGAGCGTGGTCAGCCGCTCGACGATCGCCTCAAGCGGCGCGTCGGTGTCCAGGTGCTCCTTCAGCCAGGAGAGGGTGAACTTCATGGGGCGTGTTCCAGGGTGCCGGGCGACGCGACGTTTTAGGCGAGGTGGCCATCCTGCGCCAACCCCGGCGTGCGCGCATCAGGCCATGGCATCGGGCACCGCTGCCATCGCATCGACCACGGCCGAATGGCCGCCGAGCGCGCGCACCAGTTCCGACACCTCGGCCGCCACCGCCGCCACCAGGACCGGATCGGTGCCGCGCACCACCAGGCTGGCGCCGTAGTGGCCCGGGCGGAAATAGGGGTAGCTGCCGATGGACACCTCGGGATGGGCCGCCTGGATGGCGCCCAGCCCCTCCGCCACCACGCCTTCGCCGAGGTCGCACGACACGGTGACGCTGACCATGGGCACGCCGCCTTCCAGCGTCGGCTCGATGCCGTCGAACATGGCTTGCAGGATCTGCGGCACGCCGGCCAGCACGAACACGTTGTCCAGCCGGAAGCCGGGCGCCTTGCTGACGGGGTTGTCCACCAGGCTGGCACCCGCCGGGATGTCCGCCATCTTCATGCGGGCGGCGGTGCGCATTTCCGGCGGATAGTGGGCTTCCAGCAGTGCTTGGGCTTCCGCGTTGCGCTCCAGCGCCACCCCGAAGGCGATGGCCATGGCGCCCGCGGTGATGTCGTCGTGGGTGGGGCCGATGCCGCCGGAGGTGAACACGTAGCGGTGGCGCAGCCGCAGCGTGTTCACCGCCTCGCCGATGGCATCGGTGTCGTCGGCGATGATGCGCACCTCGCGCACCGGCAGGCCGCGGGCTGCCAGCCGTTCGCCGAGGAACGACACATTGGCATCGCGGGTGCGGCCCGACAGGATCTCATCGCCGATGATGACGATGGCGGTGGTGGGGGGGCGCTCGCTCATGGAGCGTCGATGTAGCCCCTTTCGCCCACCCCGCCAAGCCGGCGCGCGGGCGGTGCCGGCCGACCTGCGCCGGTCCGCCGCCGGCCAGGGTCCGGCTCGCCCCCTCCCGGCCACCCAAGAAATGACAATGGTCTGGGCGGCCGGGGTTTGGGCGGCCGGGCGGGTGCGGGCCGGAGCCGATCGACTGGAAGACGCGTTGGTTGCCCGCCGCGACGTCAGTCCTGAACGTGCAGGTAGCTCACATAGGCGGCGATGTAGCCGGCGCAGTCGCTCGCCATCTTCTTCAGGCCCTCAAGATGGCTGCGGTAGACGGTGCCGTGGAACTGCCATTGGGCCGGCGGCTCCTTGCCCGTGGCGTAGCCGTCCGCCTTCAGGTGGTAGAGGGTGTAGGCCTTGAAATGGTCGTTCATCTTGCGGGCCACGAAGCGGTCGAACATGGCCAGGATGAACGGCACCTTCTCCCCCTTGGCCTGCGCCTGGGCGACGGTGGTGTTGGCGGCGCTGTAGACCATGTTGACCCACAGCAGCACCTCCAGCCACCCGGCGAGCGCCTGGGAGGGGAACGGCTTGCCCGGCGGCCGCGCGATCGGCACCGTGGTCAGCCACAGCAGCATTTCGCGCCTGGCGTCGTCCGGCATGGTCACGTCGCGCACGCCGTTGATGTAGATCTTCTCCACCGCGGTGATCGACCGGCTGAGGCGGATCAGCAGGTCGTTCTGGTGCACCAGCGGGTCCTTGGCCTGCTTGGAGAAGTCGACGGCGGTCGTCTTGATATCGGTCTTGCCGGCGGTCACGGCCTTCTTGAAGCCGTCCATGATGACCTTGTCCTTGATCTTGTCGGAGGTCTTGGACGCCAGGTTGCCGATGACGACGTCGGTGAACGTCTCGCTTTGCTGAAGGAATTCCGTCGCCGCCTTGCCGGCCGTCTTCGTGTCGGTCAGGAAGAACTCGATCGGCTTCTTCGTCTGCAAGCGCGACACCGAGCCGGCGATCTTCGACAGCGCGGAGGTCGCCGCCACGTCGAGGACGAACAGGCAGATTGCCATTTGCAGCTCGGCAATCTCCTTCATCTTCTTTTCGAAGGCTTCCTTCTCCGCCTTGGCGACTTCCAGCTTTCCCTTAACGCTGTTGTACGCCATCGTGTAACAACTGCCATATGGCAGAACGAGATTCTGTTTCCATTCCTTGTGCTGCAAGTTCAAGTCGGTCTGAAAGAGCGCTTTGTCTTTCATATACGTGTCGATCTTCTTCGACATGTTGATCACAGCCATCGCCCGTCTCTCCCCTTTGCCCCGAGCAGCCTCCATCGAAAGGCGCCACGACCCGCTTCCCCTGTCGGGGTACAGCGGCTCCTCCGCCGTGTGCGCGCCCCGGTGGTACCGGCGAAGTCTGTTCAAAGGGTGGCCGCGGGGCGGCGCGTGAGCGGCTGATGTGCCCACGCCGAGGTTTCCACCGATCCGGGCAATCTGCTACCTGGAGTTCTCCCGACATCGCCAGCCCCCGACGGACCATGCCCGCACCCACCGCCAGCCTGGACGAGATCCGCGAGATCTGCCGCCGCCTGCCCGGCCCCGACCTGGAAGCCGGCACCGCCGTGCGCACCCGCCAGGCGGAATTGACCAAGCCACCCGGCTCGCTCGGCCGGCTGGAGGATCTGGCCTTCTGGATGGCCTGCTGGCAGCGCCGGGCGATGCCCACGTGCGACCACCCGCGCATCGCCGTGTTCGCCGGCAACCACGGGGTGGCGACGGCGCGGCGGGTGTCGGCCTATCCGGTGGAGGTGACCGCCCAGATGGTGGCCAACTTCCAGGCCGGCGGGGCGGCGGTGAACCAGCTCGCCAAGCTCACCGACAGCGACCTGCAAGTCCACGAGATGGCGCTCGACCAGCCGACGGCGGACTTCACCCAGGGCCCCGCCATGGACGGTGTCGCCTGCGCCGGCGCCATCGCCTACGGCATGATGGCGGCCCAGCCGGGGGTGGACGTGCTGGCGCTGGGCGAGATGGGCATCGGCAACACCACCAATGCCGCCGCCCTGTGCGCGGCATTGTTCGGCGGCGAGCCGGCCGATTGGGTGGGGCCGGGCACCGGCGTGGATACCGACGGGCTGGAGCGCAAGCGCAAGGCGGTGGCCGACGGGCTGGCCGCCAACGCCGCCGCCATGAGCGATCCGTTCGAGATCCTGCGCTGCCTCGGCGGCCACGAGCTGGCGGCCATCATCGGCGCCATCATCGCGGCCCGCCAGGGCGGCATCCCGGTGCTGCTGGACGGCTTCACCTGCACCGCCGCCGCCGCGGTGCTGCACGCCTTCGATCACCACGCGCTCGACCACTGCGTGATCGCCCATGTGTCGGCCGAACCGGGCCACCGGTTGCTGATCGACCGGCTGGGCCGCGCCCCGCTGCTCGACCTCGGCATGCGGCTGGGCGAAGCCAGCGGGGCGGCGCTGGGCATCCTCATCCTGAAAGCGGCGACGGCCTGCCATGGCGGCATGGCCACCTTCGCCGAAGCCAGCGTCAGCGGAGCGGTGTGATGGACTGGGATGCCGCCCAATACGCCACCTTCGCCGACGAACGCGCGCGCCCCGGCCACGACCTGGTGGCGCGGATCCCGCAGATCGCCGCCCGCCAGATCTACGACCTCGGCTGCGGCCGCGGCGACCTGACGGCGGAACTGGCGGCCCGCTGGCCGGAAGCCCGCGTCACCGGCATCGACCTGTCGCCCACCATGCTGGCCGATGCCCGCGCCCGCTTCGCCGATATCGAGTGGGTGGAAGCCGACCTGTCGGACTGGACGCCGGACGCACCGGCCGATCTGATCTTCGCCAACGCCGCCCTGCACTGGCTGCCCGACCACGCCACCCTGTTCCCGCGGCTGATGGACCAGTTGGCCCCCGGCGGCGTGCTGGCGGTGCAGATGCCCAACAATTTCGGTGAGCCCAGCCACAAGCTGCTGCGCGCCATCGCCGAACAGGGGCCGTGGGCCGACCGGCTGGCGCTGCCGCGCGCCCCGGTGGCCTCCACCGACGTGTATTGGCGGCTGCTGCGGCCGCTCGCCGCCCGGCTCGACATCTGGGAAACCCAGTACCTGCACGCGCTCACCGGCGAGGACCCGGTGCTCAACTGGGTGCGCGGCACCGCGCTCTTGCCGGTGCAATCCCGCCTCGACGGCGAGGAGCTGGCGGCCTTTGTGGCCGACTACGCCGAGGCGCTGCGCACCGTCTATACCGCCGAGCCGACGGGCCAGACCCTGTTCACCTTCCGCCGCATCTTCGTGGTCGCGGTGCGGGCGGAGCAACCGGCGGCATGACCGGGCGCCGGCGGGGGATCGCCAGCGGCACCCAGATCCCCCGGCCGGAGGACCACGGCTACCCCTTCGATCCCACCTATGGCTACGGGCTGGCGGAGCTGCTGGCCGTCGAGCCGCCGACGGCACCCGACGACCTGGCCGCGTTCTGGGGTGGCCACTACGACGCCGCCACCCGGATCGACCCCAAACCCCGCGTCCAGCGCAGCGCCTTCCGCCACCCCGACTGGCACGCGCTCGACCTCCGCTACACCTCCACCGATGGCGTGCCCATCGGCGGCTGGCTGCTGCTGCCGCGCGATCACCCGGTGGAACGCGCCCTGGTGGTGGGCCACGGCTACGGCGGGCGCGAGGAGCCGGATACCCATTTGCCGGTGGACGCCACCGCACTGCTGTTCCCCTGCTTCCGCGGCCTTTCCCGCAGCGCCCGGCCGCCGATCTCCCAAGATCCCAACTGGCACGTGCTGCACGATATCGACCGGCGCGAGCGCTACGTGTTGCGCGGCTGCGTGGAGGATCTGTGGCTGGCGGTTTCGGTGCTGCTGGCGCTGTTTCCCTGGGTGGAGGGCCGCATTGGCTATGCCGGCATCAGCTTCGGCGGCGGCATCGGCGGGCTGGCGCTGGCGTGGGACACGCGGATTGCCCGCGGCCACCTGTCGCTACCCACCTTCGGCCACCACCCGCTGCGGGTGACCCTGCCCACCACCGGCAGCGGCGAAGCGGTGCGCCGCTACCACGCCGCCAACCCCGATGTGCTGGACACGCTCGCCTACTACGACGCCGCCGCCGCCGCGCGGCACATCACCCGGCCCATGCACATCGCGGCGGCCTGCTTCGACCCCGCGGTGCCGCCGCCGGGGCAGTTTGCCATCTACAACGCAGTTGCGGGACGTAAACAACTCTTCACATTCAGCGCCGGTCACTTCGACTATCCTGCGGCGCAGCAAGAGGAACGGGTTTTGCTCTCCCAACTCCGGGGCTTTTTCGCAGAGCTCTGACCTCGCCCACCAACATTATTACAGATCTATGAACCGCGAGTATTACCGTTGGTACAGCCATCGGCTCGGTCGCGACATGGAACTTCTGGTGTTCGGGCATGCCGGCGCCAAGGTGCTGGTATTTCCCACGCGCGACGGGCGGTTCTGGGAATACGAACAGCTCGGCCTGGTGGCCGCCCTGGCCCCGAAGATCGAGGCCGGGCACCTGCAGCTCTACTGTGTCGATTCCATCGACCACGAGACCTTCTATTGCTTCTGGTGCCACCCGGCCGACCGCATCCGCCGCCACGCCGCCTACGAGGACTACATCCTCCACGAGGTGCTGCCGCTGATGGCGATGAAGAACGGCCATCCCTGCACCATTTCCCACGGCTGCAGCCTGGGGGCCTTCCACGCCGCCAACCTGGCGTTCCGCCACCCCCACCTGTTCAACAAGCTGGTGGCGCTGTCCGGCCGCTTCGACCTGACCTTGCAGGTGGAGCATTTCGGCGACCTGCTGGGCGGCCACTATGACGAGCTGGTGTATTTCCACACGCCCAGCCACTTCCTGCCGAACCTGGACTGCCCGCAGCGGCTGGACAGCCTGCGGCGGATGGACATCGTGCTGGTGGTGGGCAGCGAGGACCCGTTCCTCGACAACACCCGGCACATCAGCCACACGCTGTGGCAGAAGGGCGTGTGGCACGCGCTGCGGATCTGGGATGGCCGCGCCCACCGCGGCAGTGCCTGGCGCAGCATGGCGCCGCTCTACGTATAGGCCCCGCCGAACCGGCGGCAGGCCGTTCGAAAGGCCCGGAACGGTCCAGAACGGCCAGGAACGGCTTCAGGCTTCGCCCGGCGGCACCGTGCCGGCGAGCGTCTTCGCCATGTGGACGGCGACGCTGCCCGGCACCAGTTCCTCCCGTCCCGTCTGCCGATAGCCGCGACGGGCATAGAACGCGAGGTTCGCTGCGAACGCCGCGTTGGTGTAGAGCCGCACCTCGCCGAGCCCGAGTGTGACCGCGACCGCTTCGGCGTGGGCCAGCAGCCGGCCGCCATGGCCAGCACCCTGCCGGTCGGGAGCCACGGCGAGGTTCTCGATTGCCAGGTGAGCGGCGCCGGGGATCATCTCGATCAGGGCGATCAGGCGGCCGTCCTCCTCCCACAGGTCGATCACGTGCTCGCGCACCGCGACGGCATGGTCGGCGGTCATCGGCAGGGGCTCGCGCCCAATCAGCGGCACCCATTTGGCATAGGCCGTGCGCGTCAGGGTGGCGATGGCTGCGGCATCGGCTGCGGTTGCCCGCCTTAGCATTCAGCGTCCCCCGGCGGCCGGCTCACGCCGCCTTGTCTTTGCCCCAGGCCGGAAACGGGTCGGGCAGTGCCGTCCAGCGGTCGGGCAGGAACCTGGTTTCCGGCACCAGGCAGCGGTCGAGCGTGGCGGTGATGCGGGCGCGGTTCATGGTGCCCAGAGTGCCGATGAAGACGATTTCCTGGCGCCGGTCGCCGAATTCCTGGGCCACCTGCTTGGCCATCCGTTCGCGCTCCTCCTCCGGCCAGTAGGACTGGGGTACGGCCGCCCACCACAGCCCCAGGCCCTCCACCTGCACCATGGGGCCGGCGAGCGAGAATTCTCCCACCCATTCCGGCCGCGTGGCGATCCAGAAATGCCCCTTGG
>JAGQRL010000044.1 GCA_020425485.1 Rhodospirillaceae bacterium | reverse complement strand
GTCGGGTTGCCCCGGCTGTCGAGAATTTCGCGGCCGATGATGTCGATGATGGCGGTCATGACGAAGGCTCCCTATCCCGTGACGATTGCGGCGCGGCACGCCTGGGTGATGCGGCTCTGAGGTGATCGTGCCGGTGTGCATGGGGCCGCGTGCAGCCCCCGGCCGGGGATCTGCATCGGCTCGCGCACTGGGATACCGGGATGCAACTCCCGGTTCAATGGCCATGCGCGTGTGGGTATCGGCAAGGTGGGCGGAAAGCCCCGGTTTCAGCGGATTCTAGGCAATGCAAAACCCCCGGCGCCGTGGGGCACCGGGGGTCGATCGTCAGACGTCGAAGGACCAGACTGCCGCCGCGTCAGCGGCGGGGTGGGCAGACGCGACGCGAGCTAGCTGCGATCGTTGGGAACGTCGACCGGCGCGTGGCTGTAGCCCGACGGCATCATGCGGTGCGGCAAGCCGATATCGGCGAAGTCGCGGTCGCGGAACTGGTCGAACCGGTGGGACATGAGGGCGGCAAGCAGGGTGCGCAGCGAATGAATGAGCATTGTCCGGTTTCCTTCTGACAGATCGTGCACGGGCGCAGCGTTCGGCACCCATCGTCCATACCCTGAAGATAGGGTCGCACCGGCAGAAATAATGCTCCGTTTCCGACATGCCAGATCATACCGACGACGAGGCGCCCGCTCGCCGCGCATGCCCGACATGCCCTCTTCACATTGGCAAACGATCCGTTAATCCCCAACGCCTTAGGGCGCATCCCGCAGATGGATTCGAGCTTGCGCCGGTGCTTTCCATAACGCCGTTTTGACTTTCCATAACGAGGTATGGGCCGTCACTATCCAGAATCCGTCAACCATGTCCAAACGGTGGCAACACCCCGTCAGCGGCGCCCCGTCAGCAGATCCCGTCAGCAGTGCCGCCGGCGCTGCTTTTCGGCGTACATCTCCGTGTCGGCCAGGTGCAGGGCCTCGCGGCCGTTGGGATGGTCGATGTCCATCTCCGCGGCGCCGATGCTGATGCCGATGCTCAGCCGGTGGCCGCCCCACAGCAGCGGCATGTCCTCCACCGATTGGCGCAGGCGCCGCACCTGGGTTTCCATCAGGCCGGGATTGCAGTGGTTGAGGATGCAGGCGAATTCGTCGCCGCCCAGCCGCGCCACCACATCGGTGTTGCGCAGCTCGCCGGACAGGCGGCGCGCCACCTCGCTGAGCACGAAGTCGCCGGCCTGGTGGCCGTAGGTGTCGTTCACCAGCTTGAAGCCATCCAGGTCGGCCAGCAGCACGATCGCCGGCTCACCGTGGCGGCGCAGCGCGGCAAAGGCGCGGCGGATCTCGCGCTCGAAGCCGCGGCGGTTGAGCAGGCCGGTCAGCTCGTCGGTGAGGCTGAGGCGTTGCAGCCGGTCGATATGGGCGCGCTGTTCGGTGATGGTCCGCTCCGCCTGGCGCAGCAGGGCGGCGGCGTGGTGCAGGCTGAGATCGTGGTCGTCGGCGAACGGGCCGCCGAGCATCTCGGTGAGCCGCAGGAAGGTGTTACTGAGGAAGTCCGGCTCCCCGGCGTCGAGCACGGCGCTGGCAACATCTGCGTACGGTGGCGACATCGCGGTTCCCCAAGAAAAGCGGCCTCGGGGGATCACAAAGCAAGGTTGATGCCAGATTGGGATTCAACCGGTGTGCGGCAGTTCGCCTATCGTTTCCGCCCCTGGTCGGCAGCGGGTCGCGTACCTATGTTGGCTTGGCTGGCGGCAATACCTGCACATTGCGGAAAATCCTGCCGATTGTGTCGCAGCTCCGCGTATGCGGCCGGCCATCGCTCCACTCACCGGACGGACCTCCATGTGCCTTTGTGCCTTCGCCCACCCCCGCAGCCTGTCCGCCCTCTGGCTCACCCCGCTGGGTGGCGCCCTGCTGTCCGCCGCAGCCGCAGCACCCGCTGCGGCGCAGACGATCATGCCCCACCGCGCGGCCTATGAGGCGAGCCTCAACGAAGAGGCGGACAATGGCCCGGTGGAGGATGTGGCCGGGCGCATGGTGTTCGAGTGGCAGGACGTTTGCGAGGGCTGGACGATCGCCCAGACCTACCAGCTCACGCTCGTCTATTCCGGCGGCAACGAAACCGACATCTCCTCGCGCTACGCCACCTATGAAAGCCGCGACGGCACCTCGTTCACCTACGACATGCAGGACCGGCGCAACGGCGTGACCGAATCCCACGGCCGCGGCAGTGCTGAGCTGGATGGGTCGCCGG
Source organism: Rhodospirillaceae bacterium (assembly GCA_020425485.1). Classification (GTDB taxonomy): domain Bacteria; phylum Pseudomonadota; class Alphaproteobacteria; order DSM-16000; family Inquilinaceae; genus JACKIH01. The sequence continues at coordinate 6,772 of JAGQRL010000044.1, read as the reverse complement.
GGGCCGGCCGGGCATCGATGCGGCTGCCCGAGGCGGGCGAGCTGAGCCTGCCGCCGGGCACCTGGTTCCCCACCGCCCATTCGCTGGAAATCCTGCGCCGGGCGGAAGCCGGCGAGCGCATCTTCACCGCCACCCTGTTCGACGGCAGTGCGGAAATCCCGCTGACCGAGATCACCACGGTGATCGGCAGCGAAATCCCGGCCGACCCTGCGGCGGAAGATCCGCTGCGCACCGGGCCGTCCTGGCCGGTGGTGCTGGCGCATTTCGACCCCGCGACGCAGGATTCCGAACCGCTCTACGAGGTCAGCTTCGTGCTCTTTGCCAGCGGCTTCGTCGACCACATGGTGGTGAACTACGGCGAATTCGCCATCGACCTGACGGCCGTGGCCTCCGAACCCCTGCCCGCGGACTGTGCCGAGGACTAGAAGGGGCTCGTAACAACCTCAGGGACGGTGCCGATGAGAGCCGCGGTGATGGAGGCGTACAAGGGCACGCTGGCGATGGCCGCGGTGGCCGATCCCCCCTGCCCGCGCGACGGCGCGATCGTGGCGGTGCGCGCCTGCGGCGTCTGCCGGTCCGACCTGCATGCCTGGAACGGTGCCGATCCCGATGTGCACCTGCCCCACGTGATGGGCCACGAGATGGCGGGCGAGGTGTGCGAGGTGGGGCCGGACTGCACGCAGTTCGCCATCGGCGACCGGGTGACCGCCCCCTTCATCATCGGTTGCGGGCACTGCCCCGATTGCCGCGCCGGGCAGCCAACCATCTGCGACCGCCAGGAGGTCATGGGCTTCACCTATTGGGGGGCGTTTGCCGAGCTGGTCTCCGTCGCCCACGCCGATTTCAACCTGGTGCGCCTGCCCGACGGCCTGTCCTTCGTCCATGCCGCAGGGATGGGGTGCCGCGTCACCACCGCCTGGCGGGCGCTGGCCGACCGGGCGGCGGTCAAGCCCGGCGAATGGGTGGCCATCCATGGCAGCGGCGGCGTCGGTCTCTCGGCCGTCATGATCGCGCGCAGCCTGGGTGCGCGACCCCTGGCCATCGACATCTCCGACGCGGCCCTGGCGATGGCGACGGAGCTGGGTGCGGAGGCCGTTCTCAACGTCAGCGGTATCGAGGATGTCGGCAACTGCGTGCGGGAGATGACCGGCGGCGGTGCACACGTCTCGATCGATGCTCTGGGGATTGCCGCGACCTTCCAGAACTCCCTGCGCTCCTTGCGCAAGCTGGGGCGCCACGTGCAGGTGGGAATGCCCGTCGGCTCCCACGCCACGGTCACCCTGGAGCTGCTCGATCTGGTCTATGCCCGCCAGCTTTCGCTCCACGGCATGCGCGGGCTGGGTGCTGCGGGCTTTGCCGCACTGATGGAGCAGATCGAGGCCGGTACGTTCGATCCGGGCCGCCTGGTGTCCCGGTGCATCGCCCTGTCGGGGATCAACGATGCGCTGCCGCAGCTCGACCGCTTCCAGGGCGTCGGCGTGACGGTGATCGACGACTTCGTGAACTAGGTTCTGTCCAGTCTGCGCCGACCCACTCCCCCACCCGGCCACCCAAGGCATTGTAAAATATTGGGCGGCCGGGTGGGGGAGCGGGCTGGGACCGCACCAATGACAGAGAATGCCAGTGGGGTTGCAGTCGCCCCTCAGACCAAACGGCTCTGGTCGATGGCGGCGCGGATGAACGAGGTGAACAGCGGGTGCGGCGCGAACGGCCGCGACTTCAGCTCCGGGTGGAACTGCACGCCGATGAACCACGGGTGGTCGCGGCGTTCCACGATCTCCGGCAGCACCCCGTCGGGCGACAGGCCGACGATGTGCAGCCCCGCCTCCTCCAGCGCTTCGCGGTAGCCGATGTTCACTTCGTAGCGGTGGCGATGGCGTTCGCTGATCTGCAGCGCGCCGTAGATTTCCGCCAGCCGGCTGTCCGGCAGCAGGTCGCAGGGATAGGCCCCGAGGCGCATGGTGCCGCCGAGGTCCGAAGCGGTATCACGCGTCTCGCGCCGGTTGCCGCGCTGCCATTCGGTCATCAGCCCGACCACGGGGTCGCGCGGTTCGCCGAACTCCGTCGATCCGGCTTCCGGCAGGCCCGCCAGGTTGCGCGCCGCTTCGATCACCGCCATCTGCATGCCGAAGCAGATGCCGAAATACGGCACCTTGCGTTCGCGGGCGAACTGGGCTGCGCGGATCTTGCCGGTGGTGCCGCGCTCGCCGAAGCCGCCGGGCACCAGGATGCCGTTCACCCCTTCCAGGCTGGCCACCGGGCTGTCCGCCTCGAAGATGGTGGAATCCATCCACTCCAGGCGCACCCGCTCGTTGTTGGCGATGCCGCCGTGGATGAGGGCTTCCTGCAGGCTCTTGTAGCTGTCGATCAGCGAGGTGTACTTGCCGACGATGCCGATGGTGATCTCGCCTTCCGGCGCGCGCAGCCGCTGCACGATCTGGTTCCATTGGCCCAGGTCCGGCGCGCGCTCCGCAGGCAGGCCGAAATACGCCAGCACCTGATCGTCGAAGCCTTCCTGATGGTAATTGATCGGCACCTGATAGATGGTGTCGGCATCGAGCGCGGCGATCACCCGCTCCGGCCGGATGTTGCAGAACAGTGCGATCTTGCGCCGCTCGCCTTCGGGGATCGGCCGGTCGGACCGGCACAGCAGCACTTCCGGCTGGATCCCGACCGACAGCAGCTCCTTCACCGAATGCTGGGTGGGCTTGGTTTTCAGCTCACCGGCGGTGGGCAGGTAGGGCAGCAGGGTGGCGTGGATGAACAGGGCGCGGTCCGACCCCACATCGTTGCCGAACTGGCGGATGGCTTCCAGGAACGGCAGGCTTTCGATATCGCCCACCGTGCCGCCGATCTCGCACAGCACGAAGTCCTCGTCCGCCAGGTCGGAACCGATGAACGCCTTGATGGCGTCCGTCACGTGGGGGATCACCTGCACCGTGGCGCCCAGGTAGTCGCCCCGCCGCTCCTTGGCGATCACCTCGGAATAGATGCGGCCGGTGGTGACGTTGTCGCTCTGCCGGCAGGACACGCCGGTGAAGCGCTCGTAGTGCCCCAGGTCGAGGTCGGTTTCCGCCCCGTCATCGGTGACGAACACCTCGCCGTGCTGGGTCGGGCTCATGGTGCCCGGATCGACGTTTAGATAGGGGTCAAGCTTGCGCAGCCGGACCTTGTAGCCGCGCGCCTGCAGGAGTGCTCCGAGGGCGGCCGTCGCCAGGCCTTTGCCCAGGGAGGAAACCACGCCGCCGGTAATGAAGATAAACCGCGTCATGGACCTTCCACTTATCACGCACCGATGGGCACCCGGAACCCATGTCGGGCATCCGGGCGGTTTCGGTCACGGGCTCAACGGGTTGCGCGATCAGTCGTTGGCGAGCGGATCGGCGGGCTGTTCGAGGGGAGGCAGGCTCGGCTGGTCCGAGTCGGCCTCAGTCGGCGTATCGAGGATGGTTCCGCCCTCGCCCGACCCGCCGGCCAGGATGGCGAGAGTGAGGCTGGTCACCACGAAGCAGGCGGCGAGGATGGCCGTGGTGCGGGTGAGCAGATTGGCTGCCCCACGCACCGACATCAGGGGACCGCCGGCACCGCCGCCGCCGATCCCGAGGCCACCCCCTTCACTTCGCTGCAAGAGCACCACGCCCACCAGGGCGATGGCGATCATGAGGTGCAGGACGAGTACGATTTGCTCCACAGGCGAAGCCCCAATTCCTACCTAGTCTGGCCAGTGCGCCGAAACGATGCCGGCGCCTACTGGCTGTTCATCGCGATGGTCCAGAAGTCGTCGGCATTCAGGCTGGCACCGCCCACCAGCGCCCCATCCACATTGGGGACCGACAGGATCTCCGCAGAGTTGGAGCCCTTCACCGATCCGCCGTAGAGGATGCGCACGCGGTCGGCATCGGCCAGGCTGCGCGACAGCTCCGCCCGGATATGGGCATGCACCTCGGCAATGTCAGCGTTGGTCGGCGTGCGGCCGGTGCCGATGGCCCAGACGGGCTCATAGGCGATCACCGTGTTGTCCGCCGTGGAGCCTGACGGCACCGAGCCGGCGATCTGGCGCGAGCACACCGCCAGCGCGTCGCCGGCATCGCGTTCCGCCTCGGTCTCGCCGATGCAGATGATGGCCACCAGCCCGGCGCGGTGGGCCGCCTTGGCCTTTTCCGCCACCAGCAGGTCGATCTCGCCGTGGTTGGTGCGCCGCTCGGAGTGGCCGACGATGACGTGGCTGCAGCCGAGATCCGCCAGCATCTCCGCAGCGGTGTCGCCGGTATGGGCGCCGCTGGCCAGCGGATGGCAGTCCTGCCCGCCAAGCATGAGCCCGCTGCCTTCGACCACCGGCACCAGCAGGCTGATCAGCGTCGACGGCGGGCACAGCAGCATGTCGCAGGGCGGTTCGGCCTCCGCGGCAAAGCGCATTCCCAGCTCTCGGGCAAGTTGGGTGCCATCGGCCCGCCGCCCGTTCATCTTCCAGTTTCCGGCAATCAGTTTGCGCGGCACGGTCTTGCCCCCCTTCACCCGGTCGCTACCTTGTCGCGGGTGGTGTAGCAATGCTGCGGCCAGGATGCCAGTAGGCACGCATCCCTTGGGTGCCATTGGGCTGCATCCTTGCAGGCCCCCCGATGGGTCCCCTACATAGCTCCTGCCTCGCCCTGCCCGGAATGCGCGGGGCGCAACACCAACGGTTGCTGGATAAAACCATGCTGCAGACCATTCGGGGTGGAGTCGCGTCTTGGGTCGTGAAGATCCTGTTCGCCATGCTGATCGTCAGCTTTGCGATCTGGGGGATCGGCGACATTTTCCGCGGCGCCCCGCCGAGCACCGTCGTCGCCACCGTCGGCGAGCAGGAGATCGACGCCACCGTCGTGCAGGACGAACTGCGCCAGCAGATCACCCGCCTCCAGCAGCTCACCAACAACCAGCTCACCATCTCCGACACCATGCGCGCCGGCATGATCGACAGCATCGTGCAGGAGCAGATCGAAGGCGCCCTGCTGGACGATGCCGCGCGCGGGCTTGGGCTCGACCCGTCCGACGATGCCATCCGCCAGGCGATCGAGGCCGACGAGACCTTCACCGATCCTGAGACCGGCGAGTTCAGCGAACAGCGCTTCCGCCAGGTGCTGGCCTTCAACCGCATGGGCGAGGCCGGCTTCGTGGCGCTGATGCGCCAGAACCTGCGCCGGGCCCTGCTGGACCAGGCGATCCGCACCGTGCCGGTGGTGCCCGATGTGCTGGTGGATGCGGTATTCGCCGCGGAGCGGGAACGCCGGGTGGCCGACCTGGTGACCATCGACGATGCCGAGGTGACCATCGACGAGCCGAGCGACGAGGAGTTGCAGGCCTATCACGAAGAGCACGCCGACCGGTTCCAGGCGCCGGAATATCGCGCCTTCAGCCTGCTGACCCTGGCGGCCGAGGATCTCACCGGCGAAGTTTCGGTGACCGAGGATGAGGTGCGCCAGCTCTACGACGACCAGATCGACAGCTTCGCCCAGCCCGAGCGGCGGCGCTTCGACCAGGCCCTGTTCCCGCTGGACGCCCAGGAGCAGGCCGCGGCATTCGCCGAAGCGGTGCGCAACGGTGCCGACTTTGCCGGCGCGCTGGCCGAAGCCGGGGTGGCCGACGTGGACTCCCAGCCGATCGACTGGACGACGCGCGACGACATGTTCCCCTCCAGCATCGCCGATGCGGCCTTCGCGCTCGCCCCCGGCGAGGTGAGCGATCCCATCGCGTCGGCCTTCCGCATCCATGTGCTGCGGCTGGACGACGTGCAGGAAGCCGGCACCCAGCCGTTTGAGGAGGTGCGCGGCGAGCTGGAACAGCACCTGCGCCTGGAACGCGCGCTGGATACCCTGTTTGAGCTGTCCAACAGCATCGACGACGCGCTGGCCGGCGGTGCTTCGCTGGAAGAAGCGGCCCAGCAGGTGGGCACCACCGTGATCACCGTGCCGCCGATCGCCGCCGACGGCACCTTCCGCAATCCCGACGAAGCGGTGGACGTGCCGGACCTGCCCGATGTGCTGCAGACCGTGTTCGAGCTGGCGCCCGACGAGGAAAGCACGCTCACCGAATCCGCCGATGGCCAGCGCATCTTCATCGCCAAGGTGGATCGCACCATCTCGCCGGAGTTGCGCCCGTTTGAGGATGCGCGCGAGCAGGTGCTGGCCGCCTGGCAGCAGGAAGCCCGCACCGCTGCCGCCCGCACCGAGGCAGAGCAGGCGGTGGAGCGCCTGGAGGCCGGCGACGAACCGGAGGCCATCGCCGAAGACCTGGTCTCCGCCACCGCCTCGCGCACCGATCCGCTGCTGCCAACGGCGGCCGGTGAGGATCAGGGCCTGCCGGCCTCCGTGGTCGACGCCCTGTTCGATCTCGCCGAAGGCGAAACCACGGCGGTGGACAGCGGCGGCTATGCCTATGCGATCCGTCTTGTAGAGGTGGTGCCGGCCGATGCCGCGGAGGAACCCGACGCGCGGGCCGCCATCGCCGAACGCCTCAGCCGTGACATCGCATCGGACTTCCGGGCGACCTTCCTGGCCGACCAGGAGCGCCGTTCCGGCGTGGAGATCGACAACGACGTCCTGTCCCGCTTCCTCGGGGAGAACTGACCGATGCATACGCCCGATGAGGCGGCATTCACCTCCCTCTACCGCCAGGGCATCCCCCAGGTGGTGTCGACCACGCTGGTCGCCGATCTGGAAACCACCGTGTCGGCCTATATGAAGCTGGCCGACGGGCAGCCCGACAGCATGCTGTTTGAAAGCGTGGAAGGTGG
>JAGQRL010000043.1:796-4209 GCA_020425485.1 Rhodospirillaceae bacterium | reverse complement strand
CAACGTGGGCGACAATGTCGGCGACGTGGCCGGCATGGGTGCTGACATCTTCGAAAGCTATGTCGGCGCCATGGTCGCCAGCATCACCATCGCGGCCACCTTGGCGGCGGCGGAGATCGGCGGGCTGGTGCCCGGCCTTACCGGTGGCAGCGACAGCCTGGTGCTGGGTTTGGTGGGGGCGGCGGACGGCACCGATGCCACCGAGGTCGGCCGCATGCTGCTGATGGGCCTGCCGCTGCTGCTGGCGGTGATCGGGCTGATCTGCTCCACCGTCGGCATCCTCGGCATGGTCGGTGCCCGCCGGCTGGATCCGGAACTGGCGCTCGGCGTGGCCGAATGGGGCACGGCAGCCCTGTTCCTGGTGCTTGCCCTGATCGTCGTGCTCACCCTCGGCCTGAGCCTGGGGGTATTCTTCGCCATCCTCACCGGCAACGTGGCCGGCGTGCTGATCGGCCGGGCGACCTGGTACTACACCGCCGCCAAACCGGTGTACCGCATCGCCGAGGCGGCCCGCACCGGCCCCGCCACCAACATCATCACCGGCATGGCCGTCGGCCTGGAAAGCTGCGCGGTGCCGCTGCTGATCATCGCCTGCGCCATCCTCATCGCGGAGGACACCGCGGGCCTCTACGGCATCGCCATCGCCGCCGTCGGCATGCTGGCCACCGCCGGCGTGACCATGACCATCGATGCCATGGGCCCGGTGTCCGACAACGCCGGCGGCATCGCGGAAATGGCCGAGCTGGACGACGAGGTGCGCGACATCACCGACCGGCTGGACGCCATCGGCAACACCACCGCGGCCACCGGCAAGGGCTTTGCCATCGGTTCCGCGGCGTTGACGGCGCTGTCCCTGTTCGTCGCCTTCCAGCAGGCAGTGACCCAGGAAGCGGGCCACGAGATCCTGATGGAGATCACCGATCCCGCGGTGGTGATCGGCGCCCTCATCGGCGCCATGGTGGTGCTGCTGGCCGCCGCCATGACGATGACCAGCGTCGGCAAGGCGGCCATCGAGATGGTGGGAGAAATCCGCCGCCAGTTCCGCGAGATCCCCGGCCTCTTGCAGGGTACGGCGAAACCGGACACGGCGCGCTGCGTGGCCATTTCCACCAACGCGGCATTGCGGGAGATGGTGCCGCCCGGCCTGCTGGCCGTCACCTCGCCCGTCATCGTCGGCTTCTTCCTCGGCCCTGCGGCACTGGCCGGCATGCTGATGGGAGCACTGCTGATCGGCGTCATCCTGGCGCTGTTGATGTCCAATGCCGGCGGGGCCTGGGACAACGCCAAGAAGTTCATCGAGCGTGGGCTGGTGAGCGGCGAGAAGAAGGGATCGGACGCCCATGCCGCCGCCGTGATCGGCGACACCGTGGGCGACCCGTTCAAGGACACCACCGGCCCGGCAATGAACATTTTGGTTAAGTTGCTATCGATCGTCTCGCTGGTGATGGTGCCCTACGTGGCGGGGAGCTAGCTGCCGCCGGCACTGACAGCACCAGCCCACACCCGCGCCCGGCCACCCAACCCATTGTCAGAGACTGGGTGGCCGGGTGGCACGGGGCATTCAGCATATTGTAGGTTGTCCGAAAGGGGCGGCGGCTCTCGCCGGCGGCGTCAGCGCACGCCGAAGGTGGCGCGCATGAAGGCGCGGCCGTCGCTGGCTGCTTCCTCCATCAGCGAGAAGTAGCTCGGCCAGGGGTGCCGGATGCGCCCTTCCACCTCGCCTTCCTGCACGTCCAGCTCGGCATCGAAGCGGCGGGCCAGGCGCTGCATGCGGCGGTTTTCCTGCAAACAGATCATGTAGACGCGGCTGACATAGCGGTTGCGCGCGGCGGTCAGCGCCATGCGCATCAGCACCGAGCCGATGCCGGTGGCCTGGTAGGGCCGTTCCACGCTCAGCGCCACTTCGCCCTGGCGGGGAAAACGGTCGCGGTTGAAGATCAGCTCCACCACGCCGCGCAGCTCGCCATCGATGAAGCAGCCGATGATGGTGGCACCGGTCCAGTTGATCTTTTCGCAGTAGTAGTGGATCGCCTCGTCGCTGGCGCCGCGGAAGAAGCGCAGCCGGCGGTCGACTTCGTTCAGGCGCAGCAGATGCGCCCGCAGGGCCGGCCGTTCGGGTTCCCACAGCTTGCGGTAGGACACGTCGAGCCCGGCGGGAATGCCTGCGCGGCCCAAGGCGTCCGCGATCGGCTCACCGGCCTGGAGCATGTTTTGCGGCATGGATATCCTCGTCCAATCTCCATCACCGCGTCTCCTCCATGCGCTCCGCGGCTTGCGGCCCTGGGGCCGGTGCCATCGAACCTCTGGTCCAGTTTAGGACCATGTTTAGGGAGAATGTTGCGTCGCAGCATGAAATGTCAAGGGGCGGCGCGACGAATGCGCCCGCCGGCCCCCCGATGGCGGCGGGAACCCCTTGCACCGCTTCGGCATTCCGTCATGAATCACCTTTCGATCGACACCAGCCGCCGGACCCGCCCCGTGACCCAAGAAACTCTCTGGTACAAAGACGCCGTCATCTATCAGGTCCACGTGAAGGCCTTTTTCGACTCCAACAACGACGGCATGGGCGATTTCCGCGGCCTGCTGTCCAAGCTGGACTATCTGCGGGACCTCGGCGTCCAGGCGATCTGGCTGCTGCCCTTCTACCCCTCGCCGCTCAGGGACGACGGGTACGACATCGCCAACTACGTCGACATCAACCCGTCCTACGGCACCATGCGCGACTTCCGCGCCTTCGTGCGGGCGGCCCATGAGCGCGGGCTGAAGGTGATCACCGAGCTGGTCATCAACCACACGTCCGACCAGCACCCCTGGTTCCAGCGCGCCCGCCGCGCCAAGCGCGGCTCGCATTTCCGCAACTGGTACATGTGGTCGGACGACGACAAGAAGTGGTCGGACACCCGCATCATCTTCACCGACACCGAGACCTCCAACTGGACCTGGGATCCGGTGGCCGAGCAGTATTTCTGGCACCGCTTCTTCAGCCACCAGCCGGACCTCAACTTCGACAATCCGGCGGTGGTGAACGCCGTCATCAAGATCATGGATTTCTGGCTGGAGGCCGGCGTCGACGGCATGCGGCTCGACGCCATCCCCTACCTGGTGGCGCGCGACGGCACGTCGAACGAGAACCTGCCGGAAACCCACGCCATCCTGAAGCGGCTGCGCCAGGCGCTCGACGAGCGGCACCCCGATGCCTTCTTCCTGGCCGAAGCCAACCAGTGGCCGGAAGACACGCGCCCCTATTTCGGCGACGGCGACGAATGCCACATGGCGTTCCACTTCCCGCTGATGCCGCGCATGTACATGGCCATGGCGATGGAGGACCGGCACCCCATCACCGACATCCTGCGCCAGACCCCGGACATCCCGGACAACTGCCAGTGGGCGATCTTCCTGCGCAACCACGACGA
>JAGQRL010000043.1:0-703 GCA_020425485.1 Rhodospirillaceae bacterium | reverse complement strand
CGCCGCCGCCTGGCGCCGCTGATGGAGAACGACCGGCGCAAGATCGAGCTGATGAACAGCCTGCTGTTCAGCATGCCGGGCACGCCGATCATCTACTACGGCGACGAAATCGGCATGGGCGACAACATCTTCCTTGGCGACCGCGACGGCGTGCGCACGCCCATGCAGTGGTCGCCGGACAGGAATGGCGGCTTCTCCCGCGCCGATCCGGCCTCCGTCTACCTGCCGCCGATCATGAGCACGATCTACGGCTTCGATGCGGTGAACGTGGAAGCCCAGTCGCGCGCGCCCTCCTCGCTGCTCAACTGGATGAAGCGCATCATCGCGGTGCGCCAGCAGCACGCCGCCTTCGGCCGCGGCACCATGACCTTCCTCTACCCCGGCAACCGCAAGATCCTGGCCTATCTGAGGGAGTTTGAGGACGACAACATCCTCTGCGTCGCCAACCTGTCGCGCCAGCCCCAGGCGGTGGAGTTGGACCTCTCGCGCTTCAAGGGCCGGGTGCCGGTGGAAATGATCGGCCGCAGCCCGTTCCCGCCCATCGGCGACCTCACCTATCTGCTGACGCTGCCGGCCTACGGCTTCTACTGGTTCGTGCTGGCCGAAGACTCCGCGATGCCGGACTGGCACGACCCGATCCCCGAACCGATGCCGGACCTGATCACCCTGGTGCTGGCGGAAGGCTGGCAGAGCGTGTCGCGCG
>JAGQRL010000042.1:7413-13379 GCA_020425485.1 Rhodospirillaceae bacterium | reverse complement strand
GGCGGACACCGGCACGGCACCGGCCGCCTTGGCGCTCAGCGCATACATCAGGAAGCCGTGCTGGCTGTGCAGCACCTCGTCCCCCGGTGCCGCGAACGCCTTGATGAGCAGCGCGATCAGCTCGTCCGAGCCGTTGCCGCAGACCAGCCGGTCGGGGTCGTAGCCGAAGCGCCGGCCGATCGCCCGGCGCAGCTCCACCGAGCCGCCATCGGGATAGCGGTGCAGGCTGGCGGCGGCAGCACGGAAGGCGGCCATGGCCGCCGGGCTGGGGCCGAACGCCCCTTCGTTGGAGGCAAGCCGGATCACCCGGCCGGTGTCGGCTTCCGATTCGCCGGGCACATAGGGGTCGATCTCCAGGATCGAGGGGAGCGGTCTGGGTGGCATCAGGCGCCGTTCCTGCGGGAAGCCGCGGTGTCCGCGGGTGCCGGCACCACGATGGGCATGGCAAAGCCGCCCAGATAGACGATCCGCTGCAACGCTTCGCCGAACGCCTGCTTGGTGGTGGCCAGCCGGGGATCGTGGCGGTCGAGGAACCCTTCCACTTCCACCAGGTGCTGGATCACCTCGCCATGGGCGTCGTCGGAATAGGTCCAGAAGGCGACCGGCTTGAAGCCCTCGGCCGTCAGCGTCTGCATCAGGCGGCTGCGGCTGATGGTCTCCTGCAGCTCCAGCACCAGGAAGCTGTGATCGTCGCCGGTGGGCTCGCTGGCCACCCGGGCGATCGCCAGCGTCTGCACATCGGTCGACCGCGCATCGGCAACGAAGGGCAGGCGCGCCACGATCTGCGGCAAGCGGTCGCTGTCGCCCACCAGGCAGGCCCACCACGGGTCGGCCGCCCGGTCGTTGGGCCACGGCACCATGCCCACCTGGGCCACGCCTTCGATGACCATGCGGATGGCATGCACCGGATCGGAGGTGGGGAGGATCTGGGTGTAGGCGCCGTAGTGCTCGCGGCACACGTCCCACAGCCGGAACTGGCCTTCCGGGGCGTAGGCGGCAACGGCGAAGGGGCCCTGCATTTCCGTGGCGCCGGCCAGGATCTCCCGCCAGATGCGGGCCACCACCTGCGGGGCCAGGCGGCCCTGGTGGCGCCCCAGGATGCGCCGCAGGATCTGGGCTTCGCGGCCAGGGCGGATCACCGGTGCGTCGCCCGACTTGAACTGGGCGACCTCCTCCACCACCCGGCTGCGGCGCATCAACAGATCGTGGATCTGATCGTCGATCTCGTCAATTTGGCCGCGCAGGGCGGCAAGGTCTTCTGTCTTGGGTGTCATCTGTATGAGGCGCGGGCGGCGGGGGGTTTCGAAGTGTTTGGAGGTCACGGGTGGAATCGAAGCAATCTGTCCTGTCCGCCCGTTGACTTATGCCGGGGCGGCCCATAGGTAACCGGCTCCGGATCCGAGAGGCACAGTAGTGCCGATGGCACAGATGGACAATCAGGCAGTCACACCCTACGGCACCGACCATCTGCCCTGCCGGCGCGCAGTCGTGGCGACGGAGACGCCACTGGTCCTCGATTGCGGGCAAACTTTGAGCCACATCCCCGTGGCTTACCAGACTTACGGCCGCCTGAACGCGGACCGCACCAACGCCGTGCTGGTCTGCCATGCCCTGACGGGCGATCAGTACGTCATCGAACCGCACCCGATGACCGGCAAGGAAGGCTGGTGGATCCGCATGGTCGGTCCCGGCCGGCCGATCGACACCGATCGCTACTTTGTGATCTGCGCCAACGCGCTGGGAAGCTGCATGGGCACGCTGGGCCCGCGCGAGGTCGATCCCGCCACCGGCAAGGCCTGGGGCCTGCGCTTCCCGGTGATCACCATCGCCGACATGGTGCGGGTGCAGGCCCTGCTGATCGACCATCTGGGGATCGAGCGGCTGGCCTGCGTGACCGGCGGCTCCATGGGCGGCATGCAGGTGCTGCAATGGGCGGTGCTGTTCCCCGACCGGGTGCTGTCGGCCATCCCCATCGCCTGTGCCGCCCGCCATTCCGCCCAGAACATCGCGTTCCACGAGGTCGGCCGCCAGGCCATCATGGCCGACCCCGATTGGCACGGCGGCGACTATCTGATGCACGGGGCGCAGCCGACTCGCGGGCTGGCGGTGGCGCGCATGGCCGCGCACATCACCTACCTGTCGGAAACGGCACTGCACCGAAAGTTCGGCCGCCGCCTGCAGGACCGCGCCTCGCTCGGCTTCGGTTTCGATGCGGATTTCCGGGTGGAAAGCTATCTGCGCCACCAGGGCATCACCTTCGTCGACCGGTTCGATGCCAACTCCTACCTCTACATCACCCGGGCGATGGACTATTTCGACCTGGCGGCGGAACACGGCGGGGCGCTCACCGGCGCCTTCCGCGGCTCGCCGGTGCGCTTCTGCCTGATCTCGTTCTCCAGCGACTGGCTGTTCCCCACCAGCGAGGTGCGCGACATCGTGCACGCGCTGAACGCCGTGGCCGCCGATGTCAGCTTCGTGGAAATCGAGAGCGACAAGGGCCACGACGCCTTCCTTCTGGAAGAGCCGGAGCTGTTCGCCGTGGTGCACGGCTTCCTCGATGGGCTCGCCCAGCATCGCCGGGTGGGACCGCCATGACCGCAGAGATCGCAAGCGCCGACACCGCCGAAGCCGAGACCGCCGAAGCCGCACCCGCCGAAGCCGAGATCGCCTCGGTGGCGCCCACCATCGTGGAAGCCGGCAACCCGCTGGGGGCCGAACAGGCCGATACGGCGATGCCGCCGATGCGCCCCGACCTCCAGCTCATCGCCGACATGATCCCGCCGCGCTGCCGGGTGCTCGACATCGGCTGCGACCGCGGCGACCTGCTGGCCGCCCTGTGGCGCGCCAAGGCGGTGGACGGGCGCGGGCTGGAACTGTCCATGGCCGGCGTGCGCGCCTGCGTGCGCCGCGGCCTTTCGGTGGTGCAGGGCGATGCCGACACCGACCTGGTGACCTACCCCGACGCGGCGTTCGACTATGCCGTGCTCAGCCAGACCTTACAGGCCATGCGCGACCCCAAGGAGGTGCTGTGCCAGCTCGTGCGCATCGGCCGCCGGGCGATCGTCAGCTTCCCCAATTTCGGCCATTGGCGGGTGCGCTGGGCGCTGATGTCCAGCGGCCGCATGCCGGTGACGCGCCACCTGCACTACAATTGGTACGACACGCCGAACATCCATTTCTGCACCATCCGCGATCTGGACACCCTGTGCGCCGATCTGGGGATCGTGGTGGAGCGGCGCATCGTGCTGTTCGGCAACGGCGTGGCGCGCGATATGCCGCTGGGCTGGCGCGCCAACTGGATGGGCCGCGACGCTATATTCCTGCTGCGCCACGGCCGCGGCAGCGGTGCCTGATGGCGGCCTGCTGCGCATCGCCTCGGCGCTTAGACAGCGCGTCCGGGCGCGCTAGGATTGCTGCATGACCGACCCGGACAACCGGCCAGACACCGACCGCGACGCGCTGACGGCGATCGAGGACGCCTACCTGCACGACCGGCCGGCACCGCTGCCCGGCGGCGCCGTCGATGCGGTGCTGACGCCGGCCCTGCTGCTGCGCCCGCCGGAAGGGGCGGAGTTCGACACGGTGGCCGTGCTCGCCCTCGTCGCCGCCTGGGATCCGTCGGAAGCCACGGCCATGGCCGCACTGGTGCGCCTGGTGGGCTGGCTGGCCGGCAGCGACGAGGCGGTGGCGACGCTGGTGGATGTGGCCGCGGAAGCCCGCCACGAGCGGGTGCGCCAGGCTGCCGCGGGCCTGCTGCGCCCGGCCATCACCCGCAACAGCGTCGCCGAACTCGGCCGGCTGGCCGGGGCCGCACTCGGCCGGCCGCACCTGCCGGGCGAGCTGGCCGGCTTCGTGGAGTCGCTGAGCGGCCCCGAAGCCCCGCGCGAATCGCCGGTGCCGCGGCTGCTGGCCCTGGCGGAACTGGCCGGGGCGGATGGCAGCGCCGTCGCTGCGGCGTTGCGCGAGGTGATTTCCTCGCCCGCCGTACCCTTGCCCACCAAGCTGGCCACGCTGGACGATCTCGACCGGCTCGACGGCCGGGTGGCCGCCGCCCTGCGCGCCCATGTGCTGTCGCTGCCCGCCAACGAGTGGAACGATCCGCTGCGCCGCGCCATCCGCATGGACCAGGACGACGACATGCCCATCGAGCCTGCCACCGCCCCCTCTGTTGCCCCTGCGCCTGCCGCCGCCGCTTCTGCCCCCGTGGCGCCGCCCGCAGCCATCGAACCGCCGCCGCTGCCGGCCGACGATGCCGCCCCCTGGGAGGACGGGGAGGCGGACGCCGCCGCAGCCGCCGAAAATCAGTTCGCCCTGTTCGGTGCCGCCGAGGCGCCCGCCGCCGACACTGACGCAGCCCCCCGCCGCGCCCGCCGCAAGCGCGGCCGCTTCGCCTGGCCTGAGGAGGAGGACTATCCCAGCCGCCGCGCCCCCGGCGAGGACGCGGACGGCGGAGCCGCCCCTGAAGGCGCACCGGCAACCGCCGCCGAAGAGGCCGACGGCCCGTCGCTGCTGTCGCTGCTGCGCCGCCTGCAACGGTCGGAGGAGACGCAGTGACTGCTCCGCCCGCGCGCAAGCCGGGGGGCTGGGGGGCCGCATCCGGGGCAGATGGCGCCCGCGCCGTGCCGCCCTTGGCCATCCTGGTGGCGCTCACCGCCATTTCGCCCCTGGCGCTCAACATTTTCATGCCTTCGCTGCCCGGCCTGGACCAGGTGTTCGCCACCGATGCGTCCACCGTGCAGCTCACCTTGAGCCTGTTCCTCATCGGCTTTGCCGGCGCCCAGCTTGCCTACGGACCGTTCTCCGACCGGTTCGGGCGGCGGCCGCCGATGATCGTCGGCATGATCCTGTTCCTCACCGGCACCGGGCTGTGCATGCTCGCCTGGTCGATCCAGGTGCTGATCCTGGGCCGCATCATCCAGGCCATCGGCGGCTGCTGCGGCATCGTGCTGTCGCGCGCCATCGTGCGCGACGTGTACGACCGCGACGAGGCCGCCGGCCGCATCGCCTACATCATCATGGCCATGGTGGTGGCGCCGATGATCGGCCCCATGGCGGGCGGCTTCCTGGACGACCTGTTCGGCTGGCGCGCCGGCTTCGCGCTGACGTTCATTGCCGGCGTCGTCGTGTTCGTCTTCGCCGTGCGGCTGCTGGTGGAAACCAAGCACGACCGGGTGCCGCTGCCCGATCTGCCCAGCCTGATCGCCACCTACGGCTCGCTGCTGCGGCGGCCGGCTTTCCTGGGCTACACCGCCCATGTGGCCTTCACCTCCGGCGGCTTTTTCGCCTTCCTCGGCGCCGGGCCGCTGATCGTGGTCGACCTCTGGGGCTATTCGCGCACCGCCTACGGCCTGTTCTTCGCCATCACCGCCACCGGCTACATGACCGGCAACTACCTGGCCTCGCGGTTTTCCCAGCGGCTGGGCATCGAACGCATGATGATGCTGGGCGGCACCGTCACCCTGTCGGGCGCCTCGCTGATGCTGGTGCTGCTGCTGAGCGGGTACGAAACCTGGGCGGCGGTGTTCCTGCCGATGACGGTGCACGCGCTCGGCAACGGCATGTGCATGCCCAACGGCATGGCCGGTGCCGTCAGCGTCGATCCCTGGCGCGCCGGCACCGCCAGCGGCGTGTCCGGCTTCTTCCAGATGGCCTTCGGCGCCGCCACCTCCACCCTGGTGGGCACGCTGGTGACCGACCACGCCTGGCCGATGGCCGCCGTGATCACCTGTACGGGAAGCTTGAGCGCGTTCACCGCCTGGCTGATGCTGCGCCATGCCTCCGCCGGTGCCGACGACGAGGTGCTGGTGAACCGGCCGGAACCGGCCGAACAGACCGACGGCTTCGTGCCCTAGCCTTCCCTGGCCCACGCCTGCCCTCGCCCGCCCCTCGCCCATCCGCCGCCCACCGGAGAGACCGAGCCCAGCGATGATCGATCCAGATACCCTTGCCGGCATTGCCGAAGATGC
>JAGQRL010000042.1:0-7360 GCA_020425485.1 Rhodospirillaceae bacterium | reverse complement strand
TGGCCGCCAGCCAGCGCCTGGGCAAGCCGGAACGTTCCGAACGCGCGGAGTCCTTCGACCTCGGCCTGCGCGTGTTCGACGGCAAGCGCATGGCCATGGTGGCCTCCTCCGACCATGCGCCCGACGCGCTCAACGAACTGGCCGCCCGTGCCGTGGCCATGGCCCGGGTGGTGCCGGAAGACCCCTTCTGCGGCCTGGCCGATCCCGACCAGCTCGCCACCGAGTGGCCCGATCTCGACCTCGCCGATCTGGTGGAGCCGGCGCCGGAAGTGCTGGTGGCCCGTGCCGCGGCGGCGGAGGAAGCCGGCCTGGCGGTGCCGGGGGTGACCAACAGCGAGGGTGCGGAAGCCAGCTACAGCCGCACCACCGTGGCCACCGCCGGAACCAACGGCTTCCGCGGCAGCTACGCGCTCACCTCCAGCAGCTTCTACATGTCCGCCATCGCCGG
Organism: Rhodospirillaceae bacterium; assembly: GCA_020425485.1. Taxonomy (GTDB): domain Bacteria; phylum Pseudomonadota; class Alphaproteobacteria; order DSM-16000; family Inquilinaceae; genus JACKIH01. Next base: position 6,912 of record JAGQRL010000042.1, on the reverse strand, counting down.
CGAAGGCACGGCGATGGAGACCGACTACGAGTTCTCCAGTGCCGCCCATGCCGAAGACCTGGGCGACCCGGCCACCGTCGGCCGCATCGCCGGCGAACGCGCGGTGCGCCGCCTGGGTGCACGCAAGGTGGAAAGCGCGCGCGTGCCCGTGGTGCTGGATCCGCGGGTGGCCGGCGGGCTGGTGCGCAGCCTGCTGGGTGCCATTTCCGGCTCAGCCGTGGCGCGCGGCACCAGCTTCCTGAAGGACGCCATGGGCACCCAGATCCTGCCCGAAGGTCTGTCGATCACCGACCTGCCGCACCTGAAGCGCGGCCGCCGTTCCCGCCCCTTCGACGGGGAGGGCCTGCCGAGCCGCGCCTGGAACCTGGTGGACGGCGGCCGGCTGACCACCTGGCTGCTCGACCTGCGCTCGGCCCGCCAGCTCGGCCTCGCCCCCACCGGCCACGGCAGCCGCGGCGCCGGCTCGCCGCCCTCGCCCTCGGCCAGCAACGTGGCGCTGGAAGGCGGCAGCGGCAGCCGGGAGGACATGCTGAAGGCGGTGGGCCGCGGCTTCTACGTCACCGGGCTGATGGGCATGGGCGTCAACCTGGTCACCGGCGACTATTCGCGCGGCGCCAACGGCTTCTGGATCGAGGACGGCGAACTCGCCGATCCGGTGAGCGAGGTGACGGTGGCGGGCAACCTGAAGGACATGCTCCGCAACCTGTCCGCAGCCGACGATCTGGAGCGGCGCTACGGCATCGATTCGCCCACGCTGCGGATCGACGGCATGACTCTGGCCGGCCAGTAGGCCACGCCGCCGAACACCAACCGCACGGAGTTTCAACCGCTTCCGGCGATCCGGCCGATGCAGGTCTGCTGCGTTGCACGCCGGGCGTTGTGGCAGTGCGCAAGGAAAGGTATAGCGTCGCTGGAGCCCGTCACATCAGTGCGAGGGATCGGATGTCTCCAGCGACGGCCAAGGCGCATTATCGCACCATCTGGATTTCCGACATCCATCTCGGCACACGGGCCTGCCAGGCGGAGTATCTGCTGGATTTCCTGCGCCGGACGGAGAGCGACACGCTCTACCTGGTCGGCGATATCGTCGATGGCTGGCGCCTGAGGCGCCACTGGTACTGGCCCCAGGCGCACAACGATGTGGTGCAGAAGCTGCTGCGCAAGGCGCGCAAGGGCACCCGCGTGATCTACGTTCCCGGCAACCACGACGAGGCCGCCCGCCAGTTCTGCGGGCTCACCTTCGGCGGCGTGTCGGTGAAGTCCGAAGCCATCCATGAAGGGGCGGACGGGCGGCGCTACCTGGTGATCCACGGCGACCAGTTCGACGTGGTGGTGCGCCGCGCCAAATGGCTGGCCCATGTGGGCGACCGCGCCTACGCCCTGCTGCTCAACACCAACACGACGGTGAACCGCATTCGCCGCCGGCTGGGGCTCACTTACTGGTCGCTCAGCGCCTACCTGAAGCACAAGACCAAGCGGGCGGTGGAGTTCATCGGCCGCTTTGAGGACGCGCTGACGGAAGAAGCCCGGCGGCGCGACGTCGACGGCGTGATCTGCGGGCATATCCACACCGCAGAGATTAAGACCATGCGTGGTGTTCTCTATGTCAACGACGGCGATTGGGTGGAAAGCTGCACCGCCTTGGTCGAGCACGAATCCGGCGAGCTGGAAATCCTCGACTGGGTGGCGGAAAGCCAGCGCGAACCGGCCGTCCAGCCGGCCCCTGCCGCCGCGGCCTAGGGCCAACGCGGCCGGTTTCTGACCCGTGCGCATCCTGATCGCCAGCGACGCCTGGAAGCCGCAGGTGAGCGGCGTCGTCCGCACGCTGAGCACCGTGATCGAACACCTGGCGGCCGGCGGCCACGTGGTGGAGGTGATCGGCCCGGACCGCTTCCGCACCGTGCCGCTGCCGGGCTACCCGCAAATCCGCCTGGCAGTGCGGCCGGGCGGCCGCCTGGGGCCGATGATCGAGGCGTTCGCGCCCGATGCCGTGCACATCCCCGTGGAAGGCCCCATCGGCTGGGCGGCGCGGCGGCATTGCCTGCGCCGCGGCTTTCCCTTCACCACCTCCTACCTCAGCCAGTTCCCCGATTATGTGGCCATGCGCACCGCCATTCCGCGAGGCTGGACCTGGGCGGTGCTGCGCCGCTTCCACGGCCGGGCTGCCCGGACCATGGTGGCGACGCCGACGCTGGAAGCGCTGCTGCGCGACCGCGGCTTCGCCAATCTCGCCCGCTGGAGCCGCGGCGTCGATGTCGGCCTGTTCCGGCCCGACTACGCTCCCGTGCTCGATCTGCCGCGGCCCATCGCCGTTTATGTCGGCCGGGTGGCGGTGGAGAAGAACATTGAAGCCTTCCTGTCGGCCCAGTTCGGCGGCACAAAGCTGGTGGTCGGCGATGGCCCCCAGCGGGCCGCCCTGGAGCGGCGGTTCCCCGATGCCGTGTTCGTCGGCGAAAAGCATGGGGCCGAGCTGGCGGCCCACTACGCCATGGGGGACGTGTTTGTGTTTCCGTCGCGTACCGACACCTTTGGGCTGGTGATGCTGGAGGCGCTGGCCTGCGGCGTGCCGGTGGCCGCCTACCCGGTGCCGGGTCCGCTCGACGTGATCACCGACCCCGCCGTGGGCTGCCTCAACGAAGATCTGTCGACGGCCATGGCCACCGCCCTCACCCTCTCGCGCGCAGCCTGCCGGCGCTTTGCCGAAGGGCGCTCCTGGCAAGCCTCGGCCGACCAGTTTCTCGCCAACCTCGTGCCGGTGGGCGGGGCATGACCGTGGGCATTGCCGACCGGCCGAATGGCGGCCGCCCCGATCCCAGCGACGGCCCGGTGGCAGGAGGCCCGGTGGCAGGACGCGGCCGCGGCGTCCCGCTGACGCTCTATCGCTGGGCGGCGGGGCTGCTGACGCCGGTGGTGCCGCTGCTGCTGGACCGCCGGGCGCGCCGCAACAAGGAAGATCCCGCCCGCCGCCACGAGCGCCTGGGCGCTCCCACCCTGGCGCGGCCGCCCGGCCGGCTGGTGTGGATGCACGGCGCCAGCGTCGGCGAAAGCCATGTGCTGGGCGTGCTGGCCGATGCCGTGCTGGCCGGTGCCGGCGACGATGTGACGGTGCTGCTGACCACCCAGACGCTCACCTCCGCCCGCCGCCTCCAGCCGCTCACCGGCCCGCGGCTGCTGCACCAGTTCGCACCGGTGGACACGCCCCAGGCGGTGGCCGGCTTCCTCGACCACTGGCGCCCCGACGTCGCCTTGTGGGTGGAATCGGAGCTGTGGCCGAACCTGCTGGGCGAGGTGCGCCGCCGCGGCATCCCGGCCCTGCTGGCCAACGGCCGCATGTCGGCGCGCAGCCATCGCCGCTGGCGCCGCTTTCCCGGCACCGCCCGCCGCCTGCTGTCCACCTTCCGGGCGGTGTTCCCGGCGGACCACCAGGCGGCCGGGCGCTTTTCCGCCCTCGGCCTCGGCGACGGGGTGCGCGACACCGGCAACCTCAAGCTGTCGGCCGCCACGCTGATAGTGGACGAGGCCGCGGCGGCCGAACTGCGCGGCGCCATCGCCGGCCGGCCGGTGTGGCTGGCCGCCAGCACCCACCACGAGGACGAAGCCCCGGTGCTGGAAGCCCACGTGCTGGTGCGCGCCAGCCTGCCCGATGCCCTGCTGATCATGGTGCCGCGCCACCCCGATCGCGGACCGGAGATCCTGGCGCAGGTGGTGCCGGAGGGTGCCGCCCGGCGGTCGGAAGGTGCGCTGCCCCGTGCTACCGACGGCGTCTATATCGCCGACACCATGGGCGAGCTGGGCACCCTGTTTTCCGTCAGCCCGGTGGTGTTCGTCGCCGGCACCTTCGGCGGCCATGGCGGCCACAACCCCATCGAGCCGGCCCGCTTCGGTGCGGCCATCCTGCATGGGCCGGACATGACCAATTTCGTCGATGCCGCCGAGGCGCTGGGCAGTGCCGGTGGCGCCCGGCAGGTGGCCGATGCCGCCGACCTGGCGGCGACGGTGGTGGAGCTGCTCGGCGACCGCTCGGCCTGCGCGGCGCTGGGGGCGCGGGCGCGGGCGGCGCTGGGCCGCAACACCGCGGTGCGCGATGCGGTGGTGGCCCAGATCCTCGATCTGCTGGAACGGTCGCCGTGCCCCTGAAGGAGCCGCGCTTCTGGTATCGCCCGCCGGGCCTGCTCAGCCGCGCGCTGGCGCCCCTGGGCGCGCTCTACACGCTGGGGGGCGAGGTGCGGCGGCGGCGCGCCCACGCAGCGGAGCTGGCAGCACCCCTGATCTGCATCGGCAATCTGGTGGCCGGCGGATCGGGCAAGACGCCGATCGCGCTGGACATCGCCGCACGGCTGCAAGCCGCCGGGCATGCGGTCGCCCTGCTCAGCCGCGGCCACGGCGGTAGACTGGTCGGCCCGCTCCAGGTCGACCCGGCGGTGCACAGCGCAGCGGAGGTGGGCGACGAGCCGCTGCTGCACGCCCGCGTGGCGCCGGCCTGGATCGCCCGCGACCGGGCGGCCGGCGCCCAGGCCGCCATTGCCGCCGGGGCGCGCGTGATCGTGATGGACGACGGCTACCAGAACCCGCATGTGCGGCCGGACCTGGCGATCCTGGCGGTGGATGGGCGGCGCGGCTTCGGCAACGGCCAGGTGATCCCCGCAGGGCCGTTGCGCGAGCCCGTCGAGGCCGGGCTGAAGCGGGCCGATGCGGCGGTGGTGATCGGTGCCGATCCCACCGAAGCGGCGGTGCGCCTGCGCCGTTCGGTCAACGGACCGGTGCTGCGTGCGGAATTCGTGCCCGCGGCGGCCATCGCCGATCTGGTGGGGCGCCGGGTGGTGGCGTTCGCCGGGATTGCCCAGCCGGATGCGTTCTTTGCCCTGCTGGCCGATGCCGGCGTTGAGCTGGCCGCGACTCGGGCCTTTGCCGACCACCACCTGTTCACGGTCGACGACCTGGCGGAGCTGCGCAACCTGTCGGTTCAGCACGACGCGATCCTGGCGACCACCCACAAGGACCATGTGCGGCTGCCGCCGCCGCTGCAGCCCCATGTGATGCCAGTGGGCCGCACGCTGGCCTGGGCCGATCCCGCAGCGCTGGAGCAGTTGCTAGTGGACTTTGTGGGACATCCGCGCCGCCGCTGAGGCCGCAGCGCGCGCCCAACTCACCGAATGTTCAGGGAAACCTGGTGCCGGACGCTCAGGCGTGCAGCAGATGGGGCGGCACGGCCGGGGCGACGCCCGACGAGCTCGGCCGCTCGTAGCCCACCGAATGGTCGCGGACCACGCTGACGGCGCCGCATTCCTCGCAATGGGTCACATCCTGCCAGCCCACGACGATGGTGCGCTTGCCTTCGACGCGGTAGTGGCGTCGCTCGACGGCGGCCATGGCACCGCAGGCTCGGCAGACTGCCGTCCCCTCGGGGCCTTCCCCACCGTTCATGTTGGCGTTATCGGCGTTTGGCATGACGCAATGGATTTAGCACGCTTAACTGGGCTAAACAACACTTTTGCTGCATTGCAAAAATCAATAGTGGGCTAGTCGGACACTCCGCGGCGAGTTGCCGGCCGCGAATCGCCAATGCCGCAGCTTGCCTGCCGTTGGAGTACTTGGAAGGAACAGGACAGGGGTCCTTGCAAACCATTCGCCGTAGACCAGTTCCAGGTGAGCACCAGTCGCGGCAGCGGCCGTTTGCTGGCTGTCACCTAAACTTAATTTGATGGGAACAGTAACGGCAGAATTCCGCAACCTTGGGGTCCTAGAGATCCCGCGGTGGGTTCTCGCACATCGGCTGCCCGGCAGGCCGCCGCGAGGTCGTGAAAATTGCCGAGGACGCCGCTGCAAATCTGCAGTTGGCGAGACCTGTATTGTTGCGTTGCCGCATAAACTGGCGCTGTCCTCGGCCGTTGAGCGCGCAAGGGTGCGGAAACACGCGCATTTCACAAATCGAGTCTGCGAAAAGCCCATGCTCTGTCAGGCAATTGTATCATTGATGTAACAAATGCTGCACCCCGCCGAGATTGGCTGCGCGACTCGCGGGCACCGTCGGCGGCGGGCCGCGACAGGACGCAATGCCGGGGATAACTGGCGATCAACCTGGCCGAAACCCAGGGATTCCAAGGGCAAAGCCGATTCCGCCGCCGCGCCAGAGCTTTTCCGCCTTTGGCGGAACCGGCACCGGCCCTCTCCCCCATCCGGCTACCCAATATCCTGCAATGGGTTGGGTGGCCGGGCGGGGGAGAGGGCCGGTGCAGACTGAACAGGAAACGCGCTAGGCGCCGCCGTAGTAGATGTAGTTCGGCAGCCACAGGGCAATGCTGGGGAACATCATGACGATGGCCAGGGCCAGCATCATCACCAGCACGAAGGGCACGATGGAGCGGTAGATGTCGCGGATGCCGATCTCCGGCGGTGCCATGGCCCGCATGAGGAACAGGTTGTAGCCGAAGGGCGGCGTCATATACGCGATCTGGCAGGTGATGGTGTAGAGCACGCCGTACCAGATCAGGTTGAAGCCGAGCTGGTCGACCAGCGGCACGTAGAGCGGGGCGACGATCACCAGCATGGCGGTGTCGTCGAGGAAGGTGCCCATCAGCAGGAAGGAAAGCTGCATCAAGATCAGGATGATCCAGGGATCGAGATGGAGCTGGCCGACGAACAGGTCCTCGATGGCGCGCACCGCGCCCAGCCCGTCGAACACCGCGCCGAAGGCAAGCGCTGCCAAGATGATCCACATGAACATGCAGGACACCGCCAGCGTCTGCCGGATGCAGGTTTCGAACACTTGGCGGGTCATGCGGCCCTTGACCACCGCGGCCAGGAAGGCGGCGATGGCGCCGACGGCGGAGCTTTCCACCAGGCTGGTCCAGCCCTTCACGAAGGGCACCATCATGGCGAGGAAGATGACCAACGGCAGCAGGCCGGCGCGCA
>JAGQRL010000363.1 GCA_020425485.1 Rhodospirillaceae bacterium | reverse complement strand
GGCCGGGCGGGGGTGAGGGCTGGTGCCGCGAGACCCCGAAACGCCCTACAGCAGATGCCCGGAGCGCTCGCGCTTGGTGCGCAGATAGAACTCGTTGTGGCCGTTGGACGAAAACACGTGGGGCACCCGCTCGGTCACCTCGATGCCGTGGCGCACCAGATCGCGCACCTTGTCGGGGTTGTTGGTCATCAGCCGCACCCGCTGGATGCCCAGCAGGCCCAGCATGCGCGCGGCCGGGCGGTACACCCGCTCGTCGGCGTCGTAGCCCAGCATCTCGTTGGCATCGACGGTGTCGAAGTCCTGGTCCTGCAAGGCGTAGGCGCGCAGCTTGTTGGCGAGCCCGATGCCGCGGCCTTCCTGGGAGAGGTAGAGCAGCACGCCGGCGCCGGCGCGCGCCATTTCGCTGATGGCGCCGCGCAACTGGTCGCCGCAGTCGCAGCGCAGCGAGCCCAGCAGGTCGCCGGTGAAGCACTCCGAATGCAGGCGCACCAGGGCCGGATCGGTCGGCTCGCCCACCACGATGGCCAGGTGCTCGCGCCCGCCATCGGCCGGGCGGAAGGCGAACAGGCGGGCGTCCTCCACATCCTTCAGCGGCACATGGGCCTGGCTGACGATGCGCAGATCCTCCGCCACCATGGCGTCGTAGGCATCCACCGCCTGGGCCGACACCGAGAACAGGTCGGCCTTGCCGGCAATCCGTTCCGCCGGCATCGGCCGTTCCACCGGCGAGGCCAGCACGGCCGGCAGCAGCCGCGCCAGCTTCAGCAGGCGGCAGGCGGCCAGCGCGCCGGAGCGCAGCTCCGCCGGCACCGGGCCGGCGCGATGGTGGGTGGAGAGAACCCGCGCCGGGTCCACCAGGTCGAGGATGGCTTCGGGATCCTCGTCGGCACCGCCGGCCACCACCGCCACCCCGGTGGGATCGTTCCAGATGCCCAGGCTGACGGCCCGCTGGCCGGTAACGATCAGCATGGGGCGATGGCCGGTGAGCCGGGTGATGCGTTCCATGGTGGCACGGTCGGCCAGTTCGGCGGCATGGATCAGCAGCGCCGGGCCGCGGTCCGGGCGCATCATCACCGCGTCGCCGCGGCGCAGCTCCGCCACCGCACGGTCGACCATGCGCCGGAGTGTGGGTTCAGACCCCTCGGAGTCCTCCGTGGAGGGGGTCAAGCTGGCATCGGACACGTCGGCTCCGTTCTGTGGTGCACGTTGTCTCACCCTGCACCTATCCCATATAAGCGGCCGCGGGTATGGACAACCATACGCGCATCAGGTCTTACCCCGGCACCCGGCGTCCGGGCGAGGCGAGCGAGCAGCGGAAAGGACGGGACGAGGTGAGCGCCAAGAAGAAGGTTCTGCTGGTCGACGACGACGATGACCTGAGGATTTCGCTGGCCGAGCAGCTTGAACTGCACGAGGAGTTTACCGTCGACCATGCCGCCACCGCGGCGGCGGCGCTGGACAGCGTCAAGGCGGTCTATTTCGACTGCATCCTGTTGGATGTCGGCCTGCCGGACATGGATGGCCGCGACCTGTGCAAGCTGATGCGCAAGTCCGGCGTGCGCAGCCCCGTCGTCATGCTCACCGGCGTGGACAGCGACGCCGATACCATCCTCGGGCTCGACAGCGGTGCCAACGACTACATCACCAAGCCGTTCCGCCTGGGCGTGCTGCTGGCCCGCATCCGTGCCCAGCTCCGCCAGTTCGAGCAGAGCGAGGACGCCGTTTTCACCATCGGCCCCTACACCTTCCAGCCGTCGGCCAAGCTGCTGCTGGACAAGGCCACCAACAAGAAGGTGCGGCTGACGGAGAAGGAAACGGCGATCCTCAAATACCTCTACCGCATCGGCTCCAAGGTGGTGGGCCGCGATACCCTGCTGGGCGAGGTGTGGGGCTACAACGCCGGTGTCACCACCCACACCCTGGAAACCCACGTGTACCGGCTGCGCCAGAAGATCGAGAGCGATCCCGGCAACGCCCGCATCCTGGTCACCGAACCCGGCGGCTACCGCCTGGTGCCCTAACAGCCGTTCAGTCGGTCCCGGCCCGCATCCCCACCCGGCCGCGTCACCTCCTGTGACCGGGCTCACTGCGGGAGCGTTGCCGCTGTGCCACGGTGTGGCTTTACTGCCAATCGCCCTGGCGGCGACGGCGGTGGCGGCTGGCACGGCCAACCGGGCCGTGGCACAGTGGTCGCCATACCGTCGGACCTGTCATCGCAAGTGGCTGCCGCCACGGGCCAACCGGGAAAGGCAAGGATGCCCGATCAGGCCGGAGATCTCAGCATCAGGTTTTGGGGAACCCGCGGCAGCATCGCAGCACCGGGCCCCGACACGGTGGAGTTCGGCGGCAACACCACCTGCCTGGAAATCACGGCCGGCAAGCGCCGCGTGATCGTCGATGGCGGCACCGGCCTGCGCGCGCTCGGCCAGCACATCGCCAAGACCTCGGACGGCGAGCAGGTGGACATCTACCTGACCCATTTCCACTGGGACCATATCGCCGGCATCCCGTTCTTCGGGCCGGCCTATATGGACCGCTTCGACGTCAACTTCTACGCCGGCCATCTGGACGAGAACCGCACCGTCTGCCAGGTGCTGACCGACCAGATGATGGCGCCCTTGTTCCCGGTGCCGCTGAAGGTGTTCAAGGGCTGCGCCTACCACGACTTCAAGGCCGGCGAACGCTTCGATCTGGACGGCGGCGTGCGCATTCGCACCTGCCGGCTGAACCACCCCAACGGCGCCTGCGGCTACCGCATCGACCATGCCGGCCGCAGCATCTGCATCATCACCGACACCGAACATGTGCCCGGCCGGACCGACGAAGCCATCGTCGATCTGGTGCAGGGGGCCGACATCATGGTCTACGACGCCATGTTCACCGACCAGGAATACCCCCGCTTCACCGGCTGGGGCCATTCCACCTGGAGCGAGGCGCTGCGCATCGCCGATATCGCCGGGGTGCGCACCGTGGTGCCGTTCCACCACGATCCCAACCATTCCGATGCCTTCCTGCGCCAGGAGGAAGCCGCCGCACAGGCCCAGCGGCCAGGCACCGTGTTCGCCCGCGAAGGGACGGTGCTGACGGCATGACGCAGCGCCTGTTGGCAGGGTGAGCCGGCTTCGGCAGCGCTGGCGGCGGGCGCGCCTCGGCGTGCCCACGGTGCTGGGGCTCGCCTCCCACGGCCATTTCGCGCCCGACCGGCATGCCGGTGCGGCGCTGAGGCCCATGCACTACCCGGCGGTGGAGCGCGCCTTCCGCGCAGCCGAAGCGGCGTTTGCCGACCACCTGGCCTATCTGGACGGGCTGCGCGCCGACCTGCTGGCCATCGGCAGCGAGCCGCCGCCGGCGCCGCGCTGGACCCAGGGCTGGTTTCCCACGTTGGATGCCGCCGCCGCCTACGCCATGATCCGCCGCCACCGGCCGCCGCTGGTGGTGGAGGTGGGCTCCGGCCATTCCACCCGCTTCCTCGCCCGCGCCATCGCCGATGGCGGGGTGGCCGCCCGCCAGGTGGCCATCGATCCCGAACCGCGCGCCGGCATCGCCGGGCTGCCGGTGGAGCACGTGGCGGCCCCGGTGCAGCAGGCCGACCCATCGGTGTTCGCGGCGCTGGGGCCGGGCTCAATGCTGTTCGTCGATTCCAGCCACATCGCCATGCCGGGCAGCGATGTGGACGTGCTGCTGAACCGCGTGCTGCCGGACCTGCCGGCGGGCGTGCTGGTGCACATCCACGATATCCACCTGCCCGACGACCACCCCGAAGCCTGGCACTGGCGCGGCTACAACGAACAGTGCCTGGTGGTGCCGCTGATCACCGGCGGCGGCTACCGGGTGCTGTTTTCCAGCCACCATGTGGCCACCCGCATGGGCGACGTACTGGCAGCCTCCGTGGTCGGTTCGCTGCCGTGCGAGCCGGCCGCCCCGCCCGGCAGCCTGTGGCTGCAAAAGCTGGTGGCGCCGTGACGGAGCGGTCGGAAGCGCGCCTGCCGGACCGGGTGCAGGCCGCCATCGCCCGGCGCGAGGCGTTGAGCGAGATCCTCATCGGCTGGGTGCAGTTCGCCGTGCTGGCGACCTTCGCCATCCTCTACGCCGTCACCCCGCCGGCGGCGGACAACGACCGCACCATGCTGCAGCCGGTGCCGCTGGCGCTGGCCGGCTACTTCGCCTTCACCGTGCTGCGGCTGATCCTGGCGCATCTGCGCGCCACGCCGTCCTGGCTCTTGTATCTGTCCATCGTCGTGGACACGGCCTTGTTGCTGGGGCTGATCTGGTCGTTCCACATCCAGTACCACCAGCCGGCCTCCTTCTACCTGAAGGCGCCGACGGTGCTGTACCTGTTCATCTTCATCGCGCTGAGGGCGCTGCGCTTCGATGCGCGCTACGTGATCGTGGCCGGGCTGGTGGCGGCGGCCGGCTGGGCCCTGATGGTGGGGTATGCCGTAGAGGCGTCCGACCAGCCGATCACCCGCGACTATGTGGCCTACATGACCGGCAACCGCATCCTCTTAGGCGCGGAGATGGACAAGATCATCTCCATCCTCATGGTCACCGGCATTCTGGCGCTGGCGCTGATCCGCGCGCGCGCCCTGCTGGTGGCTGCGGTGCGCGAGGGGCTGGCGGCGGAGGAGCTGAGCCGCTTCTTCGATCCCGCGGCGGCGCGCGCCATCACCCGGGCCGACCGGCAGATCGCCGCCGGCGACGGCGTGCTGCGCAACGCGGCGGTGCTGATGGTGGACATCCGCGGGTTTT
>JAGQRL010000362.1 GCA_020425485.1 Rhodospirillaceae bacterium | reverse complement strand
CGCACATTGCCGGGGAAGTAGCAGTTCCGCAGCGTGTCCAGCGCGCCCTCGGCCATGCGCAGGGCGGTGCCGTTCTCGCGGTTGAACTTGGTGAGGAAGGCGCGGGCCAGCAGCGGGATATCGCCGGGCCGATCGCGCAGCGGCGGCAGCATGATCGGCACCACGCAGATGCGGTAGTAGAGGTCGGCGCGGAAGGCATCGGTGGCCACCGCTTCTTCCAGGTTGCGGTTGGTGGCGGCGACCAGGCGGATATCCACCTTCAGGGTCCGGGTGCCGCCGACGCGCTCGAACTCGCCTTCCTGCAGCACCCGCAGCAGCTTCACCTGGAAGGTCTTGGAGATCTCGCCGATCTCATCGAGGAACAGGGTGCCCCCATCGGCCAGCTCGAACCGCCCCTTCTTCATGGCGTTGGCGCCGGTGAAGGAGCCCTTCTCGTGGCCGAACAGCTCCGATTCCAGGAGCGTTTCCGACAGGGCGGCACAGTTCACCTTCACGAACGGCCGGTCGGCCCGCGCACTGGCCGCGTGCAGCGCCCGCGCGAACAGCTCCTTGCCGGTGCCGCTTTCGCCGCGCAGCAGCACGGTGGACCGGGTGGGGGCGACCTTGCGCAGGCGTTCCACCACGTCGTGGATCTGCGGGCTGTCGCCGACGATATCCGCCGGCAGGGCCGAGGCGGTAACCGTCGCCACCTCGTCCAGCGCCTTGCGCAGATCGTTGGATTCGCGGATCAGCCGCTCGCGATCTTCGGCCACCAGCTTCTTCATCCTCAGCGAATGGCCGACCAGCGTGCCCACCATCATCAGGAAGCCGAGGTCGTCATCCAGCTTCACGCGGATGTCGAGGTCCCAGATGCGGTAGGCCAGCAGCACGCCGAGCGCCTGGCGATCGGACCGGTTCACCTGAACCGGTACCGCGATCAGCGACACCCGCTTGTCGACCTGGCCGATCCAGCCCCGGTCCGCCAAAGCCGGCATCTCGGTGCGCACGTTCTGCACCAGGATCGGCATGCCGGTACGCAGCACGCCGTCCACCACCGTGTGGGGCATGATGTCGGCATTGGGCGCCTGCGGCTGGGCGGATGCCACCGTGGCGGCAATGACGTAGGGATTGACCTTGGACCCGTCCAGGCTGTGTTCGGGTTCCACCAGCAGCGCCATGGCGCCGTGGCGCAATTCCAAGAAGGACGCAAGGATATTGAGCGCCATCCGCACGGACTCGCCGGGATCGATGGAGGCGGTCAGCACCTTGCCGATTTCGTAGATCGCCGCGAGCCGGCGGGCATCTTCCGACGCGAATGCGGCTGCGAAGCTATGGTCGCGCCGGTCCTCTTCGGGTCGAAGGGGGGTCGTAGGGGGGACGACGTCGTCGAAACTCTCCCGGTACGCTGCCATCAACACCTCTCGGAGCAGGAGCTCTTAGACCCCAAGGCTGCCGAATCGATGCACTCTTCGCAAGTGTTAGGTTAAGTCGGGAACACCCTTTCGGTGCGGCAGTTTGGACATTGCCCCGCGAAAGCCTGCTTTCAGCCCAATCTGGTAAATTATTTGCATCCCCACCTTAAGTACAACTGCGAATAAAACTACCTACGCTGCGACTATTGCGCAGTCCGCCTTGGCAGCCTTGGCGCTGCGGAAATTTCTTACTAAACCGTAGCAATAAACTCTCAACATAGATTCTCGGGATCAATTGGGGGGCTGTATTCTGTATTAACGGGTTACCGCAGCGGCCGGGCACATGCCCACCCCGCCGCAGCAGAGTAGCTGGAATCGCCACACATACGCTTCGTTGTCTTAGGTGCAGTGCAGCGTCTCAATTCGAGAAAATTAGTGCCGCACAGGGCCGCTCCCGCCCGCAGGCAGGTGCGGCCGGTGCCGCGGCCGGGGGTTTGCCTGCCCCGGCCGGAAAAACCGATGATTTCAGTCAGATACTGCCCGTTGTTCCCGGCGGATGGCGCAACCGGCGGTGCAAAGGCCGGGCGCGCCCCATCGCAAACCGCCACGCCATGCCGCCGAGTCCCGCGCTCAGGCGGGTTCGTGGACGTGCGGTTCGGCCGGCATCACCTCCTCGCCGGCAATCCAGTGCTCCAGCGCCGACACATGGTCGGCCTCCTCGTGCACGAATTCCTTGGCGACCTTGCGGATATCCTCGTCGCCCACGGTTTCGGCGACCTTCAGGTAGAACTCGTAACCGCGGCGTTCGCCCTCCAGCGCCAGCTTCAGCGCGTCGCGCCTGGCCATTTGCGGATCGCCGGCAAACAGCGTGGTCTGTTCGGGGGTCTCGAAGTCCGGCCACAGATTGTCGGACGGCATCAGGTCCGACAGGTCGCGCCGCCCGGCCCGCTCCAGCGCCTCGTCGTGGTGCAGGTGCGAGTAATGGGCGAGCTTGGCGAACAGCTCGGCCACCGGCGCGTTGCCGCAGGCTTCCATGCTCTTGGCCAGGGACTCGTAGTGGGCGGCCGCTTCGGCTTCCACCCGCACCGAGCAGGCCAGGAAGTGGTCCATCGAGCGGATTTCCAGCCCGCCCTTGAAGATGGGGGCGGCGCGGGTGATCGCCGGTGGCGCTTCCGGCATGCCCTCGTCGCCGGGGAAGGCCACCACGATGTCCTCGTCGCGCACGAAATACTGGCAGGCCAGGCGGTAGCGCGGCGGGATGTCGTTGGTTTCGGCATCCTCCAGCTCTTCGGGCGTGATCTTGCCCATCTGCTTCAGCATCTCCTTCTCCTTTTCGGTGAGCGAGATGCCGATGAACTTGCTGCCCTCGGTGCGCTCGATCTCCACGAGGCAGGAGCCGCACTCGCCATCGCCGCAATCAAACGGGATGGGAACATGGTGGGAGCGTGCCACCGAAAGGAGGGTGCCGCGGTCGCCGGCCACTGCGTAGACCGTGACGTCCTTCTTCAGTCGTGGCGAGGTAAAGGTGACGTTTGCCATCTGCCGCTCAGCCTTTCTTCTACGTGTCGACGGGGATGGCCCTGCCTGTGCAAGCCGTGCGCCAACGGCGCGGGCCGTTGGCGAAGCCCGCAACGCCTGGAAATTCCTCGCCCCTCCCAATTGGGGACACGTTTCAGGTGCAAGGGATGTCGGATTCCCGACAGTCCGGTGTGGGCTTGCCGCCGCAGCCCGACGGAGTCGGTTGGCCCGCCACCGCCGCGGAGGTTTCGCCCATGGCGCCCAGCACGATCCCAGGCACCCCACGACGGGGGACGACCCCGCAAGCCCGCCGGTTGCTCTCGGCAGCCGCTCTGCTGCTGCTGCTGCTGGCCGCCGCCGCGCTGGCCATGCCGATGGCGACGCCGGCACAGGCCCAAACCGGCCACGGCCCGGCCCCGCATACCTACCTCGCCTTCCGCCAGAACGGCGAGGAGCTGCCCCTGGTTGCGGATGCCGGCGGCGTCGTCACCGTCTCGCTCGATCGCGCGCCCTTCGAGCTGCTGTTTTCCAGGGCACTCCTGGTGGCCTACGGTCTGGAGCCGCAGGGCGTGCTCGTGAACATCCTCATCTCCACCGATCCGCAGCTCTTCCGCTATATCCGGCGGCCCTATTTCGAGGACCGCATCGGCCCGGCCCACGCCTACGCCATTCCGCCGGCGGGCGAGCACTATCTGATGCTCACCGATGTGGACTTCGACATCCATCTGACGGCGCACAACGCCATGTTCGGCGACCGCCTGGACATCGATGAGCCGGACGCCATCGGCATGACGGTGGACACCATCGTCGGGCGCGACATGACCGACCGTCTGGCCCAGGCGCCGGACGAGCTGTACCTGGTGGTGGTGATCCTGCTGGAACCGCCGAGCGGGCGGGAGGCCGACCCCAATGAGGGGCTCAACGGGCTGACGCCGGCACTGGTGGACTATGTGGTGTTGAGCTTCCCTGAGTAGCGAAGGGGACCCACCCCGGCAGGCAAGGAGGACCCGATATGCGACTGACCATCGTCGGCAGCGGCGATGCCTTCGGCAGCGGCGGCCGCTTCAACACCTGCTTCCATGTGGCCGTGCCGGGCGCCAGCTTCCTGGTGGATTGCGGCGCCTCCTCCCTGATCGCGCTGAAGCGTGCCGGGATCGATCGCAACGCCATCGGGCTGATCGTCGTCACCCATTTCCACGGCGATCATTTCGGCGGCATCCCCTACTTCATGCTGGATGCCCAGTTCTTCTCCAAGCGCACCCAGCCGCTCATCATCGCCGGGCCGGAAGGTCTTGCGGAGTGGTATGAGCGGGTGATGGAGGCCACCTTCCCCGGCTCGTCCGGCGCGCGGCGCAAGTTCGATCTGGAGTTGCGGGAAATCCGGCCGGGCGAGCCGACGCGGTTCGGCGCCGTGGAGGTGCTGGCCGCCCGCGTGCGCCACGGCCAGCCCGAAGGCCCGTTCCATGCCTACCGCATCTCCGCCGTCGGCCGCACGCTGGCCTATACCGGCGACAGCGAATGGACCGACGCGCTGATCGGCATCGGCCAGGCCGCCGACCTGCTGATCGCCGAGGCCTATTTCTACGACAAGAAGGTGCCGCTGCACCTGGACCTGGCGACGCTGGAAGCAAAGCTGCCGCAGATCGCACCGAAGCGCCTGCTGCTCACCCACATGAACGACGACATGCTGGGCCGCATCGGCACCCTGGGGCACGAGGCCGCCGAAGACGGCATGGTGATCGACCTCTAGGGTCCAGGCGCTGGCACACCTCTTGCGAGCAGGAGGGGCGGATACCGGGCCTGTCGCACACCCGACA
>JAGQRL010000003.1 GCA_020425485.1 Rhodospirillaceae bacterium | reverse complement strand
ACAACCAGCTGCGCGGCCGGTCCGGCCGCCAGGGCGACCCCGGCCGGTCGAAGTTCTTCTTGTCGCTGCAGGACGACCTGATGCGCATCTTCGCGTCGGACCGTCTGGACGGCATGCTGCGCCGGCTGGGGCTGAAGGACGGCGAGTCCATCACCCACCCGTGGATCAACAAGGCCCTGGAAAAGGCCCAGCAGAAGGTCGAAGCGCGCAACTTCGACATCCGCAAGAACCTGCTGAAGTTCGACAACGTGATGAACGAGCAGCGCCGCGCCATCTACGAGCAGCGCCGCGACATCATGGAAATCGAGGACATCAACGGCATCGTCACCGACATGCGCCACCAGGTGATCACCGACATGGTGATGCGCGCCATCCCCAAGAACTCCTACTCCGAGCAGTGGGACATCGACGGGCTGACCGACGAGGTGAAGCGCATCCTCGGCCTCGACCTGCCGATTGCCGACTGGGCGAAGGAAGAGGGCATCGCCGAGCCGGAGATCGAGGAGCGGGTGCGCACCGCGTCGGACGACCACATGGCGGCCAAGGCGGCCAATGTGGGGCCGGAGATGATGCGCCAGGCCGAACGCTCGCTGCTGCTGCAGATCCTCGACCAGCTCTGGAAGGAGCACCTGCTGGCGCTCGACCACCTGCGCCAGAGCGTGCAGCTGCGCGCCTATGCCCAGCGCGATCCGCTGCGCGAGTACCAGACCGACGCGTTCGAGATGTTCGAGGCGTTCCTCACGCGGCTCGGCGAAACCATCACCCGCACGCTCAGCCTGGTGGAGTTCCGCTCCGTCAGCCAGGAACAGATCGCCCAGATGGAAGCCGAGCGCATGGCCCGTGCCCAGGAAAGCCGGCGCGATCCGGCCCTGGCGCAGGTGGCGGGTGCGGAAGGCCTGCAAGCCACCGGCACCGATGGCATGGCGCGCCCCGCGCCCGGCGGGCCGCAGCTTGCCAAGGGGCCGGCCCCGGTGTCGCCGATCCGCCGTGCCCCGCCGCCGGGCGTGGCCATCGATCCCAACGACCCGGAAACCTGGGGCAAGGTGGCCCGCAACGCGCCGTGCCCCTGCGGTTCGGGCAAGAAGTACAAGCACTGCCACGGCGCGGTGAGCTAGGGTCCGACCCCACAAAGGGGCCGCCATGGCGAGCTTCGTCGACCTGACCCATACCTTCAGGGACGGCATGCCCGGCTTCCGCATGAAGGATGCCGGCGGCGAGATGACGGAGTTCACCGCCCGCATCCGGCCGTTCCTCACCCATGCCCAGTCGCGCCCCAACTACGACGGCAAGGCATCGTTCGAGATCACCGAGGTGAGCTTCCAGACCTCGCTGGGCACCTATCTGGACGCGCCCTGCCACCGCCATCCCGGCCGCGGCGACATCGCCTCGCTGCCGCTGGACGGCCTGGTCTTGGACGGTGTGGTGGTGGATGCCCGCCATTGCACGCCGGACCGCCCGCTCACCGCCGCTGAGCTGCCGGAAGCCGCAGCGCTCGCCGGCAAGGCGGTGCTGATCCATTTCGGCTGGGACCGCCACTGGGGCAGCGAAGCCTATTACGCCTTCCCCCATGTCGACCGTTCCGGCCTGCAGCACTTGCAGGCAGCCGGGATCGCGCTGTTCGGCGTCGATGCCCTCAATGCCGACTGCACGGCCGATCCCGAACGGCCGGCCCATACCTGGTTCCTCGATGCTGGCATCCACATCGTGGAAAACCTGTGCGGCCTCGGCCCGCTGCTCGGCCGCCGCTTCCGCTTCTTCGCCATCCCGATGAAGGTTGAGGGCGCCGCGGCCTTTCCCATCCCCGCCTTTGCCGAGGTGGATTGACGCCGCCCCGCCGAAGCCGGAACAAGGGCGGGAGAGCCGCACAAGGGACCGTTCAGGAGGGGGCCATGGCCCACAGGCTGGTCAGCCAGGAACAGATCGACACCTACCTGAGGGACGGCGTGGTGCTGATCCGCGGGCTTTTCCGGGATCATGTGGACACCCTGCGCGCCGGGGTGGAACGCAACATGGCGGAGCCCGGCCCCTATGCGGCGGAAAACCTGAAGCCGGGCGAAAGCGGCCGCTTCTTCGACGACTACTGCAACTGGACCCGCATCCCCGAATTCGCCGAGGTGGTGCGCGCCTCGCCGGCCGCGGAGGTGGCGGCCGACCTGACGGGATCCGCCGCCATCCAGATTTTCCACGACCATGTGCTGGTGAAGGAGCCGGGCACTTCCAAGCCCACCCCCTGGCACCAGGATGCGCCCTACTACTTTGTCGACGGCGACCAGGTGGTCAGCTTCTGGTCGCCGCTCGATCCGGTGGGTGAGGCGTCGCTGCGCTGCGTGGCCGGCTCGCACCGCTGGCCCAAGCCGGTGCTGCCGACGCGCTGGCTGTCGGAGGAAAGCTTCTACCCCGACGCGGATGCCTACATGCCGGTGCCCGATCCCGATGCCGAGGGCATGGACATCCGCGAATGGGCGATGGAGCCGGGCGACGCGGTGGCCTTCCACTACGCCACCCTGCACGGCGCCCGTGGCAACACCGCCGCCACCCGCCGCCGCGCCTTCAGCCTGCGCCTGGTGGGTGACGACGCGCGCTATGTGGAGCGGCCGGGCCGCACCTCCCCGCCCTTTCCGGGGCACGGCATGCGGCCGGGGGACCGGCTGCGGGAGGACTGGTTTCCGGTGGTGTTCCGCCGCCCCGGCGCGCCGGCCCTGGCCCGCAGCGCCTGAGGAGCAGTGCCGGCCCGGCTGTGCCTGGGCGGGCGGCCGACCTCAACCGGACCCACGCTCATCACCGCGCTCGGCGCGGGACTTCGGCCAGGGCGCCGGGAGTGCGCCCTGTCACCGGCCGTCATCCGCAGCCCGAATAGTTATGATATAACATGCCAGACCAATTGGCCGGTCTTGTCGTCCACTGATCAAGAACTAATCAGATCGACACCAAAACAGGCACGAACAGATCGCCAGCGCTGCCGGTTCTACCAATGGAACCGGCACGCCTTGTCTTTTTGCTCATGCAGCCGCCGGGCTTTTCTCATAATCTTTGCTCGTCGGCCTGCTCGAACGGGCCGGGCAAGTCAAAGAGAACAGGAGGCGAAAGACATGTGTGTTCCCGGTTGCATGGAGATGGTGCACAAGCGCCTTGGCCGGCGCGCCGTGTTCGGCGGTGCCGGTGCGCTCGCCACGACGGCGGCCCTCACTGCGGTGGGGTCGAGCCCGGTGAGGGCGCAGCCGTCCGGCAGCTTCACGTCCGTGGTCGACATGACCCACACCCTGGGCGTGGACTTCCCCACCTATTTCGGCGAGCCGCAGTTCGAGATGACCCGCCTGGCCGGGTTCGATGAGAACGGCTTCAACATGTTCGAGTGGCGGGTGGTGGAACACACCGGCACCCACATGGATGCGCCCATCCACTTCTCCGGCGACGGGGCGACGGCCGATCAGATCCCGGTGGAGCAGCTCGTGGTGCCGCTGGTGGTGGTCGACATCTCCGCGCGCGCGGCTTCGGACCCCGATGCCCAGGTGATGCCGGCCGATCTGGAAGCCTTCGAGGCCGAGCATGGGCGCATTCCCGCCGGCGCCTGCGTGGCGATGAATTCCGGCTGGGCCCAGCATGTCGCCACCGACATGTTCCGCAACGCCGATGCCGACGGGGTGATGCACTTCCCCGGCTTCCACGTGGACGCCGCCCAGTGGATGCTGGACCGCGGCGACATCATCGGCATGGCGGTGGACACTTTGTCGCTGGACTACGGCGCCTCGGCCGATTTCGCCACCCACTACCGCTGGCTGCCGGCCGGCCGCTGGGGCATGGAATGCATCGCCAACCTCGATCAGGTGCCGCCCGTGGGCGCCACCCTGGTGGTCGGCGGTCCCAAGGTCCAGGGGGCGACCGGCGGTCCCAGCCGGCTGATCGCGCTGGTGTAAGGCGCAGCCCGGCCGGGTGCCTACGGGCCTGGCCGGGCACCGTGCCCTGCTGTGATGACTTGACGGCGTAGGTTCGGCCGAAGGGCCGAAGGAACGGACTGGCGGCTGTGGCGGAGCGGGTTTGCCCTGGTCTGCCCGGCCCGATTCGCGCTTTAGGCGAGGATGTTGAGCAGCGATCCCCGCGGCAGCGGCCGATCGTTCGGGAGGGGGGCGTCCGCCTCGAAGCGGGGCTCGGCGGGCGGCCGCGGGCGTTCGCCCTGGCCGGTGTCAGACGCCACCAGGCTGGTCGACCGGCTCTGCGGGGAGGTGGTGGCCGCGGTGGCCTGGCTCTGCGCCGCCGGTTGCGGTGCGGTGGGCCTGGGGGCCAACATGGCGGAAAGCGCGGTCAGCACCGAGGTTGCGGGCACACCATTCATGGATCAGGCACCTGGTCCGGTCGGCAGGATGACGCCAAGTTAGGGGCGAGGTGTTAAGGATTCGTCAAATCCGCTCCCTCAGTCTGGTTACGATCTGCTTCGGTCGGCGCCAGGCGGCGGACGGATCGGCGGCGGGAGCGAGTAAGGGAGATGGCCAGCCAACCTACCGGTAACCAAAGCAGCCCCTGGCCTGGCGAGATGCAATGCATATCTCTGGCATTTGATCCCATTTTTGCCGGCAGACCACAAGTAATTAACGGTAATCCACTTCCATAAATACTTGACGAATGGAAATTTGCAGTCAAAATAACGTGACGTTGAATTGGCTTGGTCAATTTCGTCGCAAATTTATGATGATTGCAGTTGAGCGGCGGACAGCAGAATGACGGACGACCCGAGACTGAGTCTGGATGACGTGGACGCGATCCGGCGGGATCGTTCTCCGGCTATCCGCGGCGCGACGGCGGAGAAGGTTTCCCGGGCCTTTGCCTCGGGCGAACTTACCGAGCGTGAGCGCGCCGTCGCCGAAGATATCGTGCGCGTGCTGCTCCGCGACGCCGAAGTATTGGTCCGGCGCAAGCTGTCGGATCTACTGTGCGGCTTCCCCGATCTACCGAAGGATATTGCCCGCGCACTGGCGCAGGACGAGTTCGCGGTGGCCGAACCGGTGCTTCTGGAAAGCACCGTCTTGAGCGATGACGATCTGATCGAAATCATCCATCGCTGCTCCACCGATCATTCCATCGCCGTCGCCAAGCGCCCCTTCGTCTCCTCCACCTTGTCCACCGAACTGGTGGTGCTGAACGACGAGCGGGTGGTGAGTGCGCTGCTCGGCAACCGCGGTGCGGTGATCGACGAGCCGGCCCAGCACCTCATCATCAACGCCCATGGCCAGGTGCCGCGCATCATGGATGCGCTGGCCATCCGGTCTGCCCTGCCGATCTCCGTGGTGGAACGGCTGGTAACACGGGTGACCGAGCAGGTGTCGACGCGGCTGATGGAGACCTACCGGATCTCCGAACGCCACCGGGAGCTGCTGCAGGTGCACGCGCGCGAACACCTGCTGCTGACCACGCTGGCGAAGAACGCCACACCGGAAATGGTGACGGACGCGGTGGAGGTGCTGCACGAGCAGGGGCGGCTGACGCCGACGCTGATCTTGCGGGCGCTGTGCCTCGGCGACCTGGAATTCGCCTGCCAGGCGATGGCGCGCTACGCCGACATCCCGGTGGACAACGCCAGCCGCCTCTTGTCGGACCGCGGCCGCTCCGGTGCCGAACAGCTCTACGGCCAGTGCAACATGC
>JAGQRL010000361.1 GCA_020425485.1 Rhodospirillaceae bacterium | reverse complement strand
CGCGGGTGACCATCAGGCGGATGTGCACGCCGCTTGCCATGCCGTTGGCGCGGGTGGTCTTGAGGATCTCTTCGGCCAGGGCCGCCGGCGTCATGCCGATGTCCAGGTCGATCGCCTTGGCCCCTTCGTAGAGCCGGTCCATGTGGTCGTCGATGAAGGCGAGCTTGCCGTTGTGCAGGCGGATGCCTTCCCACACCCCGTCGCCCAGGATGAAGCCGCTGTCGAACACCGAGACCACGGCGCGCTCGCGCGGCAGCAGCTCGCCGTTGACGGAGATCAGGATGTCCCGGTTGCGCGGGTCGTCGTCGTGTTCGTGGGTACCGGTGGTCATGGGGGAACTCGGGTCAGGATGGTGGCCCCAGGTTAGGCCACGGACGGGCCGCCTCCAAGATCCGGCATCGGGTGTAACCGTTCGCGGCTAGACAGCGCCCGTTCCCCCTGGAAATAAGGTTCCATGGACTGTGCCGACTACGCCCTTCTGGCCGAAGCCGCGTACGACACCAAGCGGGTGCGTGCACCACTGGAGGCTGCCGGCTGGGTGCGCGACTGGCAGAAGGTGGACCGGCGCAGCGGCTTTGCCTGCGCCCTCTACCGCCACGAGGCCGGCGGCGAGCGCGTGCTCGCCTTCCGCGGCACCCGGCCGGACACCTGGGGCGCCCTGGTGGCCGACATCGCCATCGGCCTGCGCCGGCTGACGCCCCAGTTCACCCTGGCGCTGGCCGCCTATGGCGAAGCCGCCATCGAGGTGGGCGGGGAGGAAGCCATCGTCGGGGTGTGCGGCCATTCGCTGGGCGGTGCGCTCGCCCAGTATGTGGGCGTGCACTACGACAAGCTGGTCTACGCCTTCAACGCGCCGGGGATCGGCGGCATCGACGGCATCACGGCGGAAACGGCGGCGGGCGACATCCGCAACATCAACGCGTCGGGCGACGTGGTGGGCCGCTACGGCAAGCGCCTGGGGCGCACCGTTGCCCTGCCGGTACCGTCGCTGCGCCCCTTGCCGGTGCGGGCCCAGGGGCCGGCGGCGGTGGCCGGCGGCTGGCTGGTGCTGACGGCCTATCTGGTGGCGCAGCACTCCATCACCGGGCTGCGCAAGCACCTGCAAAGGCTGCCGGCGCATCTCCGCCCATTCGCGGGGGGGGTGGAGGTGGCACCGCAGGAGGCGGGCGGCTAGGGGGCGGTGGGCTAGGGGCGGTGGGCTAGGGGCGGTGGACTAGGGGCGGTGGACAGGGGGGTAGCGCGGAGCGGGCACATTGCCACCAGAAAGCCCGCTTCCTCCCCAGACTGCACGTCACGAGGGCGCCGGGGGGGCGCCAGGGGGACGCCTACAGCACAGACCGATCAGACGCGCATGCGACTGGCCGGACGTCGTGCTTTTTCCAGGGAGGGGGCCATGGATTGCGTCGACTACGCCATGCTGGCGGAAGATGCCTATGAAAACGGGGAAAGCCTGCGGATCGTCGCCCGATCCAGGCTGTCGCGGATCTGGCGCACCGCCGATCCCACCACCGGGTTTGCCTGTGCCTTGTACCGGCGCGAGGCCAGCCGCGACTGCTTTCTGGCCTATCGCGGCACCAGTCCCACTGACTGGGGGGACATCGTCGCCGATATCGGCATCGGCCTGCGCCGGCTGTCGCCGCAGTTCGTGCAGGCGATGGGCTCGTTCGGCACGGCGTCGTTCCACGCCGGCGGCGATCAGCACATCCTCGGCGTCTGCGGCCATTCGCTGGGCGGGGCGCTCGCCAAGTTCGTCGCCGCCTCGCGCGGCAAGCTCTGCTACTCGTTCAACGGGCCGGGGATTTCCGGCATGGGCGGGACGACGCGGCAGACCGACCGCGGCGACATCCGCAACATCAACGCCGCCGGCGACGTGGTCAGCAAATACGGCGCCAGGCTGGGCCGCACGGAAACCGTGCCGGTGAGCAGCATGCGCTTCGTGCCGGACCGCATGGAGGGGGGCGTGGCCGCCGCTGCCGGGCTGATCGGCCTCGGCGCCTATCTGCTCAGCCAGCACTCCATCACCAATCTGCGCAAGAAGCTGGCCAGCCTGCAGGCGAGCGAACGGCCGTTCACCTGAGCTTCGGCTCAGCCGCTGCCGGGCACCTGGGCGCGCAGCTTCGCCAGCTCGCGCACCAGTGCTGCGCGCACCTTCCAGGGCTTCCAGGCGGCGGGCAGGCGGCTCAGCCAATGGCGGTTGCTGTCGTGGCCCGGATAGCCCGCCACGTCGCGGCTGCGCGGCATGTGGCGGCGGCCCAGCACAGCGATGGCGTGGTCCAGTTCCGCCACCGAGGCGAACCACAGCCGCTGGCCGCGGTGCTCCACGATGAACAGCGGCCAGCCCTTGCCGGGGATGGACGGCGGGGCGTGGGCCGGCCGGGCCGCGTTGGGCGGCGGCTGGTAGCCGCCCGTGCCGTGGACCCAGTAGGTCAGCGGCGAGTCCGTGGGGGTGCTGCGGTATTCGATGCGGGCGCGCATGGGGTCAAGGCCGATCGGAGAGGTTCGACAGCGAGCTGGGGTATTGTCTGTTCAGCCTGCAGCGGCCCTCTCCCCCGCCCGGCCACCCAATATTCTACA
>JAGQRL010000360.1 GCA_020425485.1 Rhodospirillaceae bacterium | reverse complement strand
CCCACCGGATCGGGGATTTCCGCCGCCACCGTCTTGATGGATTCGGCCACCGGCATGCCGGACTTGATGCCGCGCACGATCAGGTCGATCGCCTCGGGGAAGGTGGACAGGAAGCGCTGGCGCCGGTTGCGGATCATGGTGCCGACGACAACGTGCGGCAGCCCCGCCCCCAGGGCGATGCCCAGCACCACCGAAATGAGGATCGACAGCCCGGCGAAGAGGTGCAGCGCCACCGCCACCACAAGGGCGATCAGCACGCTGAACGCCAGGTACACGAACACCGAGATGTTGTGGCCGGTGCGTTGCAGCCGGTTGCGCATCACCTCCTGATTGGGCATCAGCGCGGAGGCGAACTTCTCCAGCGTGGTCTGGTTGTCGGTCTTGCGCAGGGTCAGCGCCGCCGCCGCGGCCGCCGCCTTGTCGTCCGATTTCGACCTTGACCCGGTGGCCCGGTTGATCCGCCGATCGAGCGTGCGCCGCGACGAGGTGCCGGCCACCAGCACGTAGCTGAGGGCCACGAACACCAGCGTGAACATGCCGATCAGCAGCACCGCCCACATCGGCACGCCGGAGATCTGGAGCTGCAGCAGCTCCATCACATGATTTCCATCAGCGTCTGGCCGAGGCCGGCGTATTCGGCCTTGGGCAGGAAGTTGGGCCGCACGCCGGCAGAGCGGAAGTTGCCGCGCAGGATGCCGCGCTCGTCCTCGCCGGTGAATTCGAAGTTGAACAGGTCCTGGGTGACGATCACGTCACCTTCCATGCCGACGATCTCGGTGATGGTGGCGACGCGGCGCTTGCCGTCGCGCATGCGGCTGGTCTGCACGATCAGGTCGACGGCGCTGGCGATCTGGGTGCGCACCGCCTTCGACGGCAGGTTGATGCCGGCCATGCCGACCATGTTCTCCAGACGCACCAGGGCGTCGCGCGGCTTGTTGGCGTGGACGGTACACATGGAGCCTTCGTGGCCGGTGTTCATGGCCTGCAGCATGTCCACGGCTTCCGATCCGCGCACCTCGCCGACGATGATGCGGTCGGGGCGCATACGCAGGCTGTTCTTCACCAGCGCCCGCATGTTCACCTCGCCCTTGCCTTCCAGGTTCGGCGGGCGGGTTTCCAGGCGCACCACGTGGGGCTGCTGCAATTGCAGCTCCGCGGCGTCCTCGATGGTGACGATGCGCTCGCCCGGATCGATCATCTGCGACAGGGCATTGAGCAGCGTGGTCTTGCCCGAGCCGGTACCGCCGGAGATCAGGACGTTCAGGCGGGAGCGTGCTGCGATCTTCAGCAGCATGCACATCTTCTGGGACATCGAGCCGTATTTGGACAGGCTGTCCAAAGACAGGTTCTTGGTGGAGAACTTACGAATTGAGATCGACGTGCCGTCGATCGCCAGCGGCGGTGCGATGACGTTGACGCGGCTGCCGTCAGCGAGGCGCGCGTCGCAGATGGGGTTGGATTCGTCGATGCGCCGGCCGATGCGGGTGACGATGCGCGTGGCGATCGACATCACGTGGTTGTTGTCCTGGAACCGGATGTCGGTCAGGTCGAGCTTGCCGTTGCGCTCGACATAGACCTGGTTCGGCCCGTTCACCATGATGTCGTTGACCGACGGGTCGGAGAGCAGGGCTTCCAGCGGACCGAGGCCGACCATGTCGTCGACCAGCGCGGTAACCAGCTCGTTGTGTTCGTTGTGGTTGAGGTGGACGCGCAGCTCTTCGCGGATTTCCGCGACGACACCGCTCAGTTCCCGCACCAGGGCGCCGTAGTCGAGGCTGGAAGCCGCCCCGACATCGATGCGCTCCAGCACCAGGGGCTTCACCTTGCGCTTGGCTTCTTCCAGGGAGGCCTTGCTGGACACCCCGTGGGAGGGTCGGGCGGCCGGGCGCGGCGGCGCGCCGGAGGTCGCCACCGGCAGCGCCGGCGGATCTTCGGGCTCCTGGTTGAGAACGTATTCGACGGCCAGCGAAACGAGCCGGCGCTGTTCGGACAGGCTGGGCGACGCCGTCGGTGTCTGGTCCAGCGCGTCGATGACGATGTCGCTGACCTGGCCGGCCAGCTCCTTGCGCGACAGGCGCTGCGCCTCGGCGATATTAATACGTTCTGCCAGAACCGGCCGGATCTGTTCGAAAAGCTGTGTCAGACGCGGCGATTGGATCGACTCCAGATCCATCGCATCACCGGCCGGTGCGGACTGCCCGGGGGACGTGCCCACCAACTGTCCACCTGATGTTCCGAGCCGATTCAGCATGTGACCTTAGCTCCTCGAGAACCAGCCTCGCTTACGTCGATCCTCCTCGATACCCGCCACGGTGCGTGCGAGGGCCCGAAAGGTTTCGAAACTACTCCCTTTCAAAGCCTGTATCAAAGGCCGCCCCTCGACGCTGGCCTTTGCACCGCGCGGATCTTCCGGGATCACGAAATCCAGCTTAGCGTCGAAACCCTTTTCAAAGTCTTGCTGGCTGATTTCGCCTGCCTTCTCCAGGCCGGCGCGGTTAACCACCGTGGTCACGGCGATGTCGGGTGACAGGTTCTGCAGCCCCGAGCGCAGGCGCACCATGTCGCGCAGCCCGGCAATCGACAGGTCGCTGACGATCACCACCCGGTCGGCGGCCGAAACCGTGCCGATGACTTCCGGCACCAGGTAGCGGGGAATGTCGACCACGACCACGTCGAAAATGCGGCGCAGTTCCGACAGCAGCAGTTCCAGTGCGTCCTGCTGCAGGTCGAAGGCCGTGTCCAGCGGCTCCTCGCCGCCCAGCACGAACAGGTTCTCGGTCTTATTAACGAGGGCCGAGGCGACGAACAGGCTGTCGATGCGGTCGGCGTTCTCCAGCGCATTGCGCAGGCCGTTGGAAGCTTCCAGGTCCAGCGACAGCGCGATGGTGCCGAAATGCAGGTCCAGGTCGACCAGGCCGACCTGCTTGTGGAAGTCGTCGGCCAGCAGGCTGGCCACGCCGATGGCCACGTTGGTGGCACCGACGCCGCCGCGGGCGCCCATGACGAACACCGTGCGGCCGTTGGCCGAAACGGCCTCCTGTTCCTCGGTGCGGCCGGCGGCAAGGATGGTGCGGCGCAGTTCCTGGCCGGTGATCGGCTTCACCAGATAGTCGGTCACCCCGGTGTTGAGCAGTGCGCGGTAGAGCGAGACGTCGTTTTCCTGGCCGATGGCGACGATCGTGGTTTCCGGCCCGGCCACCGCGGCCAGGTTGGAGATATCGGGGATGGGGGAGCTGCTTTCCGACAGATCGACGATCAGCAGCTCGGGGCATGCGCCCTGCTGGAGCGCGCTGAGCGCCACCTGCACGCCGCCTTCGCGCACTTCCACACCACGCCGCCCACCGGGCACCACGCGCACCACGGTCTCCAGCGTCTCCTCGTCGCAGACGAACGCCAGGATCGGCTCCGAGGATCCGATGGTCGGTGCACGCTGCCCGGTGCGAGCCACGGTGTTCATGTAGGCGGTCCCCTGACCAGTGTGCGGGATCAGAACGTCTCGAGCAGTTCCGCGTCCTCTGTCGCCGTGCCGCGGCGGTAGCCTTCGATGGCCGGCAATGTATAGACGCCCTCGGCCGGGCCCAATTCCCGACCGGTCGACAGATCATCAGGATCAGCAATCATCCGTGCCAGGTTCAAGTCGTTGGAACACCGCGGCAGTGGAAGCAGAGAAATACCACCTGAGCGGTCATACAATGTCCTATTTCCCTGGATACAGGAAGCCGGCAGATGAACGGTGCGGGTGAGCGACACCGTTACCACGTCGCGCGGGCTGGTGCTCATGTCCACCCGGCGCGAGGCGATGCCGAGCCCGGCCAGTTCCGCCTGCACACCGTCGGCGCGCAGGAAGCCCAAGGGGCCGTGGCCGGCCACCACAAGCTCGTCGCCCTGCTGCACGCCCACCTGTTCCAGGAACCCGCGGATCTGGCTGCTCTGGGCCGGGGTGATGGAGGTGGCGCCGGAGGCGAAGACGACGTCGTGGGAGACACGCACCGGCTCGGCGAGGAATTCGTTGGTGGGCAGCGTCGTGCGGCCGCGGTCATAGGGCACGCAGGCGGCGGTCGCGCAAACCAGAAGGGCCGCAAGGACCCGGCGGGCGGAAACGCTCAGAAGGTGAGATGGCATCGTCAGACCTCGTTTTCCCCGGCGGTCCGAGTCCACTGGACCCTGTGGCGTCGGCAAGCGGGCGGGGGGGCTCCCGACCGGACTGTGGGCCTTGGCGTTCCCCGTCAATTCAAGATGAACCCGGCGAAGGGTCCGCGGCGACCGCCGGTGAACGCGGCGTTCACGTCAGGACCGGAGAGCACCGCCGGCTCCGGGTAGGTGCCCATCAGCACGTCGCCTGTGTCCTGGTTCACCGGCGTGGTCAGGCGCTGGGTGGGCAGGATGATGTCCTGGGCATTGACCGGCCGCACCAGGTAGGGCGTGACCACGATCACCAGCTCGGTTTCGCTGTTCTCGAACTCCTCGGACTGGAAGAGCTGGCCGAGGATCGGAATGTCAGCCAGGCCGGGGATGCGGTCGAGCGACATGTCGTTTTCCAGCACCTGGAACAGGCCGGCGATGGCGAAGCTCTGGCCGCTGCCCAGCTCCACATTGGTTTCCGCCTGCCGGCTGGTGAACGACGGCGAGGTCAGCCCGCCGCCCAGGGCTTCGGTGCCCAGCGGGCTGCGCACGCTCACCGCCACCTGCATGTTGATGCGGTTGCCCGACACGATCACCGGGGTGAAGCCCACCGAAACGCCGACCTCCTCCAGCTCCACGCCGATTTCACCCTCGGCGGTCACCTGGATGATGGGGATTTCCGAACCGGCGAAGAACGAGGCCGGCTGGCCGGAAATCGTCGTCAGGTTCGGTTCGGCCAGAACCACCGCCAGGTTTTCCGATTCCAGCGCCTGCAGCAGGGCATCCACATTGCTGCTCTGGAAGCCGGCCAGGGCGTTGTTGCCGGCGCCGAAGGCGGCATCGGCCAACTGCGGCAGGCCCGGGGCGATGAAGAACGAGAACTCGCCGACATCGAAGGCCGATTCCACATCCAGGCCGAGGTCGCGCGAATAGCTGCGCGAGACTTCGGCGACGCGGATGCGCAGGTTGACCTGGGTGGGGCCGGTGATGCGCGTGCGGTTGATCAGCGAATCGTCGCTATCCACGAAAGTGGAGGCAATGCGCACGATATCGTCGACCGCATCGGGCGACTCGACATCGCCGGTGAGGATCAGGGTGTCGTTGCCCAGGGCGGTGAGCTGCACGTCCGATGCGCTGTCAATCTGGCGGATGGCATCGGCCACCGGCGCCAGGTTCTGGCGCACGATGATGCGCAGGCTGGCCATCAGGTCCTCGTCGTAGTCGAGCACCAGGGCGTTGGTTTCGCCCACCGACAGGCCGGACACCCACAGCAGCCGCTCGGACGGAGAAATGTTGTTCACCTGGGCGTTGGCGATGGTGTCGTCGGCCAGCAGCACGCGCAGGATCGGCCGTTCCAGGCGCAGCAACCGGCCTTCGCCGGCGGACAGCACCAGGGTGGTCTCCTCGCCGGTCAGAACTTCAACGTTCTGTGCTGTTGCCGGGAGGGCAAAGCCTGACAGCCAGACGGCCGCCAAGGCCGCCACGAGGACGGCCTGGACGCCCGCCAATCGCAGATTGTCAAGACGGTGAAACGCTCTCATGTCCCGGCCCTTCTGCTTGGCATACCCCGCTCCGCCGCCATCCCCGACACTGCGGCTCAGGGCATGTTACGCGCCTGCGTATTGACGGTTCCACCTGTCAAGGTAGCACCCGGGTTGAATTCCTCATTGATGAAACTCGACGGCGGGCGCTCGAAATCCTGTTCCTCGCCCCCCACGCCGGTGGCCACGGTACCGCCGGTGAGCATTTCATAAGGGCTCAGCAAAGTCTGGCTGACTTCGCCGGCATAGGTGAGGGACTGCCCGGTCACCGGCGACAGCGACGACGTGGCCCCGAAGAACTCCGCCTCCGCGCCCGGCGGCAGCGGCCGCTCAAGCTCGCGCGCCAGGGCGATGGCCTCGGGCTGTGCGGGATCGGTGAGGCTGCGCAGGCTCAGGCTGAGGGTGCCGGAGGTCTGCAGCACCGTGATCATTTCCGCCTGGTGCGGCGTCACTTCCAGCGTCGCCAGCCCGCCCACCTGGGCGCCGCCTTCCTGCGGTGCCCCCAGGCTCTGGTCGATGGCCAGCACCCGCATGTCGAGCAGCACCGTCTCGCTCACCGAGAAGGTCACGCCTTCCGCGTCGGTCAGGTCGGCCAGGCTGGGCAGGCCTTCCACGTCGACCGGCTCGACCTGGTGGGTCAGGATCACGTCCACCCGGTCGCCGGGGTAGATGAAGCCGGCCGCCGCAGTGCGCGGGTTGATGGGGATGGTGGCGGCCCGCATGCCCGGGCCCAGCACGGCGGCCAGGAAGCCGCGCTCGCCCGGCCGCGCCACCTGGAAATCGGTGATCGGCTGGCCCTGGGGGATCGGCTCGCGCACCACGGCGCCATAGAAGCTCTCGGGATTGCCGGTGCGGTCGCGCACCACGTAGCTGGGCGACAGATTGTCATCCGGCCAGGACTGCCAGCGCAGGTCTTCGGGGCGAATCAGCCGGCCGATCGGCAAGCTCTCGGTGGTCACGAGAACCTGGGCGAATTCCGGCTGTGCCTCCGCGACCGTCCGCGGTTCCAGTTCGCGCAGCCGCGCCTCGGCGGCCACCCGTTCCTGTTCCAACCAGCGCTGCACCAAATGGAAAGTTCCGTATCCGACGCCGGCCGCCAATAGGAGAAGAACCAGCACTCTGATGAGCATAATCTAACTCCCCAGTGCCTAAAGCACTCCCAGATGGCCGAGCGAGAGGTAAAGGGCGCCAACAGCAATCGCGACGCCGTAGGGAAGACGCCGGCCGCGCAAAGGTCTGCGTTGCCCCTCCTTGCCCCTAACCTTCGCCGAAACCACCCCTAAGGTCAAGGAAACAAGGAGTCCCAAAGCCATAACGCCACCCGTTAAGGCAATAGTGTAAACAAATCGGAAGATCTGATCGGGTCCCGCCCACAAAGATATCGCAGTGATGAGTTTAACGTCTCCACCACCCAACCAGCGCATGGCGAACAGGCCGAAGCCGACGACCAGCACGATCGCCGCCACCAGCAGCGACCACAGCCCCTCCTGCCACAATCCCAGCACCGCCACGCGCACCACGAACAGCGCGGCCACGGCCGCCGGCAGCGCGTTGGGGATGCGAAACCGCCGGATGTCGCCCACCGCCGCGACGACGGCGAGCACCACCAGGCCGACCCAGAAGGCATCATCGATCTGCATGGCGACTCCCTGGTCCGTACGGCCCGTCCGATAGCCGGGAAAGCCGCTGCCACCCTGGCTTGCACACCCTTCCGCCATTGCACCGACTGCCGTATGGTCCGGGCAATGGCAGCCGGGTGCACTGCGCTATGAGTTCAGGAAATTCCGGGCCGCGTTCGGCGTGGATCATGGTTGTATTCCTGGCTGCCATGATTGCCGGCTTGGCGGCCTATTTCTTTTTCATCAACCCGGCGTGGCCGCCCGACTACATCGGCAACGATACCTATAGCCGGATGGTCCGTGTGGTCCAGTTGTGGACCAGCGGAAGTTGGTACGACAGCCATATCGACCGCATCTGGCCCGATGGGCTGACCTCCCATTGGACCCGCCCGATGGATGCGCTGATCATCCTGGTGTCGCTGCCGATCATGCTGGCGCGCCCGGCCGCCGAAGCGCTGCATCTGGGCGGCTGGTTCATCGGCCCGGTGCTGCAGGTCGCCACCGTGGTGGTGATCGTGGCCGGGCTGCGCGGGCTGCTGCGGTCGAGCGAACTGTTCTTCACGGCGGCCGCCTTCGTCTTCGTCGCGCCGATCTATCACAACTTCTTTCCCGGCCGGCCGGACCACAACTCGGTCTTCATCTTCACCATCGCGGTGACGATCGTCTGCCTGGCGCATCTGTTCATCCGCGGGCCGGAGCGGCTGCGCTGGGCCTGGCTGCTCGGCGCCTGCCTCGCCTTTGCGGTGTGGGCCAACATGTCGGCCCTGCTGCTGGCCTTTGCCGTGCCGGTGGTGCTGGGGGTGCGCTGGCTGGTGTCCGGCGGTGCGTGGATGCGGGCTAACCTGACCGTGGCTGCCGGGGCGGCGCTGGGCATGGCGGTGGCCCTGCTGCTGGAGCGGCCCTGGCCCGATCCGCTGACGGTGGTGGAGTTCGACCGCATCTCCGTCGCCCATCTCGCCGCCTTCGGGGCGATCCTGGCGGTGTGGGCCGCGGTGGCTTCCGTACAGGCGGTGCGGCCCGGCTGGACCGCGGGCATCGTCGGCCGGGTGCTCGTGGGGGCACCGTTGGCGGCTCTGGGTGCTGCGGCACTGGTGACGGCGTTTCCGCAGTTCCTCGCCGCCAACCAGGGCATCGCCGTTGATGCGCTCTACGGCCGCACGCGCAGCGCCCACATCATCGAATACACGGCCCTGTTCAGCGCGGAGGACTTCACCTCGCCGGCCAGCGTCCTGGCGGCGATCGCGCGGGAGGCGATCTGGCTCGTCTACTGGGTGGTCGGCACGGCGGTGCTGGCGGTGATGGCGGTGGGGCGCCGGGAAGGCCGCTGGCTGTGGCTGACCCTGGTGGCCCTGGTGGCGATCCATCTGCAGGTCACCTGGCCGCTCAGCCCCGCCTGGGTACAGTCGATCACCGCCTTGGCCGTCCTCGGCTACGGTGTGCTGACGGGCCGCATCTTCGAGCGACTCGGGCGGCTGGCCATGGTGCCCCGCGTGGTGTCCCGCGCCGTGGTGCTGGGCGCCCTGATCATCGGCCCGGTGCTGTTGCAGGCCGGTACGGCGAACCGGAGCGTCAATGTCGCCATGCTGGACATCTGCAACGTCGATGCCCTGGCCGATGCCATCGACCGGGATTTGCCGCCCCGGCCGATGCTTGGCATCATGGCCCATGCCGATTTTGGCCCGCACTTCCTGTACCGGACGGCCCATGCCGTATACGCCATCCCCAACCACCGGTGGCAGCCGGGCTACACCTTGACCTACGAGGTGATGACCGCCCGCGACATGGACGAAGCACGGCGGATCGTCGGCGATGCCCATGCCGACATCCTGGTGGTGTGCAACAGCGGGGAGAGCTTCCTCACCCCGGACGAGGGCACGCCGACGCTGCGCCAGCGCCTGATCGACGGCGACCCGCCGGACTGGCTGGAACCCATGGTCCTGCCGCCGGAGGCGGGCGCCGACCTGCACGCCTATCGCGTGGTCGAGCCGCCGGACGGCGGGGGCGGCTAGCCCATGGCCAAGCTGATCATCCACATCCCCTGCTTCAACGAAGCGGCCACCTTGCCGGCAGCACTGAAGGAGCTGCCGCGCCAGGTGCCGGGGTTCGACGTGGTGGAGTGGATGGTCACCGACGACGGCTCCACCGACGACACCGCGGCGGTTGCCCGCGCCAGCGGCGTCGACCACGTCAACCGGTTGCCGCGCAATCGCGGGCTGGCGGCGGCGTTCATGACCGGGATCATCGCGGCACTGCGCGCCGGGGCCGACGTGATCGTCAACACCGATGCCGACAACCAGTACGATCCGTCCTGCATCCCCGATCTGGTGGCGCCCATCGTGGAGGGGCGGGCGGAAATGGTGATCGGCGCCCGGCCGATCGCCGACACCGCGGAATTCTCCTGGCTGAAGAAGCGCCTGCAGGAAGCGGGAAGCTGGGCGGTGCGGATGGCCAGCGGCACCGACGTGCCCGATGCGCCCAGCGGCTTCCGCGCCTTCAGCCGCGACGTGGCCATGCGCCTCTACGTCTTCAACGCCTACACCTACACGCTGGAAACCATCATCCAGGCGGGCCGGCTGGGCATGACGGTGACATCGGTGCCGGTGCGCACCAATCCCGCCATGCGGCCATCGCGGCTGATGCGCTCCATACGATCGTATGTGTGGCGCTCGGTGGTGACGATCCTGCGCATCTTCGTGCTCTACAAGCCGGTGCGCTTCTTCGCCCTGTGCGGTGCGGTGGTGGCCGTGCCGGGCGTGCTGCTGGGCCTGCGCTTCCTTTATTTCTACCTGACCGGCGGCGGGGCCGGGAACGTGCAGTCCCTGATCCTGGTGGCGGTGCTGCTGATCAGTTCCGTCATCATCTTTGCCGCCGGCCTGTTGTCGGACCTGGTGGCGGCCAACCGCACGCTGCTGGCGGAAATCCGCACCAACCAGCTCCGCGCTGAGCTGGAAGGCCGCGCGGCCAACCCGCCGGCCAACCCACTGGCCAGCCCACCGGCCAATCCACTGGCCAACCCACCGGACGGTCATGGCGCGCCAGGCGGGCGATAGCCGACCCATCCTCTTCGTCACCCGCAAATGGCCGCCGGCCGTCGGCGGCATGGAGCTGTACTCGCGCGAACTGGCAGCCGCCTACCGGCACCTGGGGCCGACCGATGTGGTGGCGCTGCCGGGACGGGCCGACGGGCGGCCGCCGCACCTGCTGCGCCTGCTGGGCTTCATGGTGACGACGGCCTGGACCCTGGCGGTGCGGCGGCGGCGCTACCGGCTGGTGCATTTCGGCGACCTCGTGCTCTTCCCTCTGTGCGCCTGGGCGCGACTGTGGGCACCGGGCACCCGGCGCATCGTCACCGTGCACGGGCTCGACCTCATCTATGGACGGCGCCGGGGCGCGCTGCCGCGGGCCTATCGCGCCTATCTGGCGTTCACCCGGTGGCTGCAGGGCAGTGCGGCCGCCTTCGTCGCCAATTCCAGCTCCACCCGGCAGGTGGCGGAGGCCGCCGGGTTCCGCGCGGTCCACGCGGTGCCGCTGGGGATCACGCTGGAGGGGGAGGATCCGCAGCCGGCCGACCTGGCGATGGCCGATCCGCCCTTCGTGCTGTTCGTCGGCCGCCTGGTGCCGCGCAAGGGGGCGGCGTGGTTTGCCCGCACGGTGGTGCCGCTGCTACCCGAGGCGGTGACATTCGCCGTGGTGGGGGCCGCCTGGGATGCCGAGGAAACGGCCGCCCTGGCCTCTGCGCCGCGGTGCCGCCACCTGGGCCGGCTGCCCGATGCCGAGGTGGCGGCCCTGCGCCGCTCCGCCGTGGCGGTGGTGCTGCCCAACCAGCCGGGGGGTGTGGCCGATGTGGAAGGCTTCGGCCTCGCCGCCCTGGAAGCCGCCGCCACCGGCATCGTCATCGCCTCGCGCCTGGAAGGGCTGATCGATGCGGTGGTGGATGGCGAGACCGGCTTTCTGGAAGCCCATGACGACCCGGCAGCCTGGGCGCGGCGCATCGCCGAGTTGCTGGACTGGCCGGCCGACCGGCGCGCCGCTTTCGTGGCCCAGGGCCGGGCGGTGCTGCGCCGGCGCTATGCCTGGGACCGGGTGGCGCGGCAAACATTGCAGGCGGGCTGCTGCGAGGGAGGGGAGGGGCCATGAAATCGCTGGTGCAACGCACGCTCAGGCGGCGCCTCCGCAGCGAACGCCTCTACAATTTGGCGCGCCGCTGCATGCTGAGCTGGCAGTACCTGACCAAGACGCCCGACGACCCGGAATTCCGCGTGTTCGGCAAGGCCGGCCTGGGCGAGGGCGACCTGATCCTCGACGTCGGCGCCAATGGCGGCCAGGCCGCCGTGGCGCTGGCCGCCCTCTGCCCCGGCAGCCGCATCCTGTCGTTCGAGCCCAACCCGGCCCTGTGGCGCGAGCTGGACTTCGTGGGC
>JAGQRL010000359.1 GCA_020425485.1 Rhodospirillaceae bacterium | reverse complement strand
TCTTCCTGCCCGGCGGCATCATGGAGGGGCTGCAACGGCTCGCCCGCACGGTGCGCCGGCCGCCCTCCATGAAGGCGGCGCGAACGCGCCCGGGCACATCGAGCGAGGAGAGGGCGGGCTGATGGACGCCGCGGTTCTCAGCGTTACCGGCGTGAACAAGACCTTCGGCGGCTTGAAGGCGCTCACCGACATCAACCTGCGGATCGAGGAGGGCAAGACCCACGCCATCATCGGCCCCAACGGTGCCGGCAAATCCACCCTGCTCAACGTCTGCATCGGCCGGCTGCATCCCGATGCCGGATCGGTGGTGCTGTACGACACCGTGCTGACGGGCCGGGAGCCGCACGAGATCAACCAGCTCGGCGTCGCCCGCGTGTTCCAGACGCCGGAGATCTTCGCCGA
This sequence comes from Rhodospirillaceae bacterium, assembly GCA_020425485.1. GTDB lineage: Bacteria > Pseudomonadota > Alphaproteobacteria > DSM-16000 > Inquilinaceae > JACKIH01. Next base: position 8,047 of record JAGQRL010000359.1, on the reverse strand, counting down.
CCTGACGCTGGAGCAGAACGTGATGGTGTCTGCGCTGGCCAGGCGCGAGGGGCCGTTCCGCCTGAACTTCTGGCGCGACCTGTTCGGCGACCGCGCCCTGCGTGAGGAAGCCGACCACGTGCTGGAAGACCTCGGCCTGCGCGCCATCAAGGACACCGTGGCCGCCAGCCTGTCGCGCGGCGACAAGCGCCGGCTGGAGCTGGCCATGTGCCTGATCCAGCACCCCAAGCTGCTGCTGCTGGACGAACCCACCGCTGGCATGTCGCGCCACGACACCAACCGCACCATCGAGGTTCTGAAGCGCATCAAGGAACGCGGCATGACCAAGGTGATCATCGAGCACGACATGCATGTGGTGTTCAGCCTGGCGGACTGGATCACCGTGCTGGCCCAGGGGACGATCATCGCCGAAGGGCCGCCCGACGAGGTGAGGGGCAGCCCCAGGGTCAAGGAAGCCTATCTCGGGGGAGCCCACTGATGGCCAAGCCGGTTTCCGACCGATTGCTCGACGACATCCCGCCCCACCTGGCGCCGCAGCACACCCCCGGCCACACCACCCTGCCGGTCTATTTCTCCTGCGAGGGGCTGCAGGCCTTCTACGGCGAAAGCTACATCGTCCAGGATGTCAGCTTCACCATCCACGAGGGCGAGATCGTCGCCTTGCTGGGCCGCAACGGGGCGGGCAAGACCTCCACCCTGCGGGCCATTGCGCGGGCGCGCGCGCCGGAACTGCGGCATGGCGAAATCTGGCTCGATCACCAGCCGATCCACCGCATGGCCGCCCACCAGGCGGCGCGTGTCGGCATCCAGCTCGTGCCGGAGGACCGCCGCATCATCCCCGGCCTGACGGTGGAGCAGAACCTGCAACTGGCGCAGATCGCCGAACCCATCGGCTGGTCGCACGAACGCATCTACGAGCACTTTCCGCGGCTCGGCGAACGCCGCCGCCAGGAGGGCATCACGCTGTCGGGCGGCGAACAGCAGNNGATGCTGGCCATCGCCCGGGCGCTCGCCCGCGACGTCAAGCTGCTGCTGCTGGACGAGCCGTTCGAGGGGCTGGCGCCGGTGATCGTGGAAGAGATCCAGCGCATCCTTCACGAGATCCGCGATCTCGGCATCACCTCGATCATCGTGGAACAGAACGCCGTGGCGGCACTGGAGCTGTCGGACCAGGCGATCATCCTCGACATGGGCGAGGTGGTGTTCCGCGGCGAAGCCCGCCAGGTGCTGCTGGACGCCGACCTGCGCCACGAATACCTGGCCATCTGAGCCGACCCTTCGCGACCGGCCCGCCCCGCTGCCCGGCCACGCCATGCGGCCGGCGCCGCAGGAGGCATGCGCCGGCAACCTTCCGGCCGGTCGTGCCGTTTGTCCCAGGAGCGGCGGGCACCGGGCAGGCATTGGCCCGCCGCATCCATGCGGAAGGGGCAAGGCGACATGGCGGGCGACAGGGCGGGCGAACGCGTACGGGTGCTGCTGAACGGCGATGCGGGAACCTTGCGCGGCAGCGACGTCGCCGCGGTGGCCGATCAGGTGCGCAGCGCCCTGGCAGCGCGCTGGCCGGACCCGGACATCACGATCACCTGCAAGGCCGACGCCGGCCGCGACCTTGCCCGCGCGCTCGACGACAAGCCCGACCTGCTGGTGGTGGGCGGCGGCGACGGCACCATCAGCGGTGCGGTGGCCGCAGCGCGGGAGACCGATGTCACCCTGGCGGTGCTGCCGCTCGGCACCATGAACCTGGTGGCGCGCGACATCGGCATGCCGCTCGACTTGCCCGCAGCCTTGGACGCCCTGGTGGGGGCCGAACCCCAGCGCATCAGCCTGGGCATGGCCAACGACCGGGTGTTCGTCAGCCACGTGTCCTTCGGCGTGCATCCGCGCATGGTGCACCACCGCGACCGCCAGCAGGGCCACTCCAAGCTGATGAAGCGGCTGGCGACGCTGTATTCCAGCCTGGTCACCTGGCGGGAGAGCCCGCGCGAACGCGTGGTGATCGCCGCGGGAAAGGATGTGCGCCGGGTGGAAACCAACCTGGTCGTCATCGCCAACACGCCGTTCGCGGAAGGCTCCGGCGTCCCGCCCAAGCGCGGCGACCTGGGCGGCCGGGAACTCGCACTCTACGTCTCCCAGGCCACCACGCGGATCGATTCCCTGCGCCTGGCGGGCGAGCTGTTTTCCGGCCGCTGGAACGACACGCCGCTGATGGACGTCACCTTGTCTGCCGAAGCGCGCGTCGTCGGCAGTCGGCGCCGCCACCTGCTGTGCAGCATCGATGGCGAGCTGCACCGGTTCGCCGGCGCGGTGGATTGCCGAGTGCTGCCGGAAAGCCTGTCCATCCTGGTTCCGGCCGGCTGACCCGCCGGCCAGGGGTGCGTGCCGCCATGTTGATGATCGCCCATCTGTCCGACCTGCATTTCGGCCGCCTCCAGCCGGGGGTGGTGCAGCGCCTCGCCGCGGATCTGAACCGGGTCGGCCCCGATCTGACGGTGATCAGCGGCGACCTCACCCAGCACGGCCGGCGGCGCGAGTTTCGCGCGGCCCGGCACTTCCTCAACGGGCTGCCGGGCGCCTGGCTGGCGGTGCCGGGCAACCACGACCTGCCGAGGATCAACCTGGTGGAGCGTTTCACCGCACCGTTCGACCGCTACCGCCGCCTGATCGGGCCGGACCTGTGCCCGCTGTGGCGGCACGCCGAAGCCGTGGTGGTGGGCGTCAATACCGCGCGCTCCTTCGGCGCGCACTGGAACTGGGCGCATGGCCGCATCTCCCGCGAGCAGGTGCGCCATGTGGCGGACGTGATGGCGGCGGCCACGCCGCGGCAGACGCGCATCGTGGTGGCCCACCACCCCTTCGTGGCGCCGGAGATCCGCCCCGACCTGCGGCTGGTGGGCGGGCGCAGGGCGGCGGTTTCCCAGTTCGCCCGCTGCGGGGTGGATGTGATCCTCTCAGGCCATTTCCACCTGGGCTATGCTGCCCCGGTGGCGCACGAGGCGGCGGCCGACGGCCATGTGGTGCTGGCCGTTCAAGCCTCGACTGCGACGTCATCGCGGGTGCGCGGCGACGGCAACGCGTACAACGTGCTGAGGCTTGACGGGCAGCGGATCGATCTGCAGGTGCGGCGGTGGAGGGACGGCCGTTTCGTGCCGGGCCCGACGCGCCGCATCCGCTGATATCCGTCGTACCCGGCAGGCCACCCCGGAGAGCGCCGGCCATGCAGACCCTGACCGTTTCCCACCGCACCCGCTACACCTACTCCGCCCCCGTGCGCTTCGGCCGCCACCGGCTGATGCTGCGCCCGCGCGACAGCCACGACCTGCGCCTGCTCGCCGCCCATCTGTCCATCTCGCCGCCGGCGCGGCTGTCCTACAGCCACGACGTGTTCGGCAACTCCGTGGCATATGCCGAATTCGACGAGCCGGGCGCGGTGCTGGACATCGCCAGCACCATCGACATCGAGCACTACGGCATCGATGGGCCGAGCCTGCCCATGGCCGAGTTCGCGCGCCATGTGCCGTTCCGCTATCCGGCGTCCGAACTGCCCGATCTGGCGCGGGTGATCGAGCCGCAATACGACGACCCCGACGGCCGCGTGCTGGACTGGGCGCGCACGGTGATGGCGCCGCTGTCGCGCTCCGGCCCGCCGCTGACGCTGGATGTGGTGCAGCTTCTGGCCGAGGAGATCCGCCGCCAGTTCACCTATGCCGCCCGCGACGAGGAGGGCACCCAGCCACCCATCGTCACCCTGGAAACCGGCTCCGGCAGTTGCCGCGACTTCGCGCTGCTGCTGATGGAAGTGGCGCGCGGGCTCGGCATGGCGGCCCGCTTCGTTACCGGCTACCTCTACGATCCGGCGGTGGATGGCGGCGATCAGGTGCGCGGCGCCGGTGCCACCCATGCCTGGACGCAGATCTACCTGCCGGGCCCCGGCTGGGTGGAGATCGACCCCACCAACGGGTTGATGGGCGGGCGCAACCTGATCCGCGTGGCGGTGGCCCGCGATCCCTCCCAGGCGGTGCCCATTTCCGGCAGCTTCGATGGCACCATGGGCCAGGCGCTCGGCCTTGAGGTGGAGGTATCGGTGGCGCTGAAGCGCGACGCGGTGCCGGTGCCCGCCGTCTGATCGGCCGGGCCAGGGGCGGGACATGGGCGGGCCACGGGCGGGCGGGCGCCTTCCTGCGGCCAATGTTGCCAGGTTTCGTGGGGCCAGCATCGAAGCGATGGATGGCTGCCATGGCGAGACTCTGGCGACAACGCCTTGCCGGAAGCGTGATGGCCGCGGCGCTGGCACCGGCCGGCATGGCCGCGGCGGCCGAGCCGCTGATCGACTGCTGGGATGCCTCCTTCGCCTACACCATGGTCGGCGTGCGCCCGGCCGGCGGCGGCTACGAGCTGCGGCTTTCCAGCCAGGATCCGTCCGTCTTCGCCCCGCTGTTCCCGGACACTGAGCTGGACTGGGGCGTCGCCAATCTCGACCTCGTCCTGGCCGAGGAGGCCTGCACCGTCGATCCCCGCGGGGTCCGCTTTTCCTGCAATGCGGAGGAGGCCGTGGCGACGCTGACGGATGTGGCCTTCCTCGACGAGCCGGAGCGATCGACCACCGAGACGATCGGCGATCTCGCCATCTCCTTCGGTGAGGACCCGCGCGTGGAGGCGGCGGAGGAGCCGCAGCCCGGCCGCATGCTGGCCTTGGGCTGGCAGGCGGCGGGGGCGGAGCGGTCGCTGGAGATCGCCTTCCGCTACCACAGCTATTGCAGCGCCACGTCCGGCTGGCCCGGCGCGTTCAATCAATAGGGCCGTAGGGCCGTCGGCCGCGCTGCGGGAACCTAGCGCGGCTCCAGGTCCAGCGGCGTCATCACCTGGGCGGGCTGGCGCACCGGCACGCCGCGCATCAGCCGCGGCAGCGCCATCAGCCGCAGCATGAAGATCAGCATTGGCACCGCCAGGAAGGCGCCCGGCACCCCCCACAGCCAGCCCCAGAACACCACAGCCAGCAGCACCATGAACGGGTTCAGGTGGAGCGCCCGGCCGACCAGCGTGGGGGTGACGAAGTAGCCTTCGATGGAGGTCAGCACCACGTAGGTGAGCGGCGGCAGCAGGATGTAGATGGCTTCGTCGAAGGTGATGAGGGAGACGATCAGCAGCACGCCCGTGCCCACCACCGGGCCGGCATAGGGCACGTAGTTCACCAGTGCTGCGATGATGCCCCACAGATAGGGCTGCGGCATGCCGAGGATGGCCATGGCGATCCCGGTGGCCACGCCGAGGCCGAAATTGACGATGGTGACGACGCGGTAGTAGCTCGCCAGGTCGTTCACCAGGTACTGGCCGCCGAGCGCCAAAGCGCGGCTGACGCGCGATCCGAACGGCCGCCCCTGGCCGAGCCGCCGGAGCTGGGGCGGTGCCGTCGTCAGCAGGAACAGCGTCAGGATCAGCGTCACCGTGATGGAGGTGACGAGCATCGGCACGTTCCACAGGAAATCCAGCTCCGCACCATCCTCCACCGACACGCGCAGCGCCTCGCCGCCCTGGTCGCCGCCGATTTCCTGGAACTGCCGGGCGATGTCGCGGGCATCGGACAGCGAGCGCATCAGCCCGTCGAGCTGCAGTTCCAGCGAGCGGAAGAACAGTGGCAGGCGATGGCGCCACACCTGGGTTTCCGGCACCAGGAAGTGGATGGCTGCGGCCAGCGCCAGGAACGGCATGGTGAGCGCGGTCACGGCCCCCAGCCACAGCGGCATGCCCAGGCGGTGGATGCGCAGCACCAGGGGCGAGAGGATCGCCGCCAGCACCACGGCGAAGCAGAACGGCACCAGCACCGCCGCTGCCACATCGGCCGCGGCGAGGACCGCCAGCACCGCCAGGATCATGAGCGCGCGCCGCACCACTGGATCGAAGGCCGGGGCGGCGGGGAACGTGCCGGCGTCGTCGTCCACGGCGGACTGTTCGGGAGAGGCGAGGGAGCCGTTTGAGGATTCGACCACGTGCGTTCGCCTTTCCGCAGCCGGTGCCGGGGATATGCCGGTGTGTCTAGCGGGCCTGATGCCGGCCGGCGGAGATGCCAGCCACCAGGGCGGCCGCGGCCAGCACCAGCGTGCTGGACTTGCCCGCCTGGGCCGTGGCCAGAAGCTGGGCCATGTCGGCCCGGGCGATGGAGCGGGCGATCACCAGGTTGGTCTCGGCGATCCGCTTGGCCCGGCGCCCGGCATAGGTGATGGCGATGGCCGCCACCACGGCGGCGATGGCGACAACGCCGCCGCCCACCCAAAGGCCCGCCACCAGCGGGCCTTCGCTCTGCTCGATCTCAAGGAACGTGCCCACCGCGATCAGCCCGCCGCCGAAGGCCCCGACGATGCCGGTGAGGAGGCCGAAGGTGCCCTTCCACACGCCGCGCTGGGCCGATGCGCCAAGGGTAGACACATAGGCTTCGGCGAGGCGCTGGAGATCGGCGAGGAGGGTGGGGCTCATGGTGTCGCTGCCCGTTCTGGAGCGTTTTCTGTTCGGTCTGCACCGGCCGTAGGGCTGGGGCCTTCCCGGCCCTACGGCCGGAACCGGCCTAGCGGACGAACACGCGGCCGATCACGACGCCGGCGGCGAAGGCGATGCCGAGCACGGTGAGCGGCCGTTCGCGGATCTCGGTGTCCAGCGCCGAGCATCCCTGCTGCCAGTTCTCCCGCGCCGCGTCGCCCGCCTGCTTGGCCGTGGTTTCGACCCGTCGGCGCGCGGTTTCCGCCGCCTCGCTGCCGGCACCGCGCAGGTGCTGGGAGAGCTGGGCGAAATCCTGGCGCAGCTTGTCCATGTCGTCGCGCAGCGATTCGACGGACGAATTGGTGTCGGTCTTTGCATCCGCCATGGCGGTGCCTCCTTTGGAACTTCGGCTGGATCGTCGTGGTGTGGTGGCCATGGGACCTGCCCCGGATCAGCGCCGGGCGATCACCCAGACTGCGTGGACGATGCCGGGCAGGTAGCCGAGCAGCGTCAGCAGCACGTTCAGCCAGAACTGCTTGGTGAGCCCGACCTCCAGGAACACGCCGAGCGGTGGCAGGAGGATCGCCAGGACGATGCGGAACAGATCGCCGCCGAGGCTGTCGCCGGTGCCGGAATTGGATGTATGGGCCATGTGTCTCGTCCCTCCGCGTTGGTCCGCCGCACGCGCCACCCGCGTGGCCGTGCTTTGGCGTCGCTGATTGACGATTGGGCAACGCCGCGGCGCCGGAAGGGTTCCCGGCAGGGGGCGCGGACCCCGCCGCTCCCGTGGAGCCGAAACGGCGACCGGCTCTGCCGTGGCCGCGGCTGGTCGGCCGGTTAAGGCGCGCTATACTGCACCGACCTGTACCGCGTCGCGGCGCGCGCCCGGGTGGCCGGGACGGCCGCGGCGGGGACGGCCTGGACGGTTAGCGTGTTCGCCTTCGTCGATGCCCACGGGTATCTGCTCGCCGATCTGCTGGGCCTGCCGGCGGTGCTGGCGGCCTTCGTGGTCCTACGCAGCCAGCGCCGGCTGCTGCTTCTCGCCGGACTGGTGGAGACGGCCCACAGTCCTCCCCTTGTCTATTTCCAGAACCGATACTGGTCCCCGGACCGGATCACTGGAGGATGGTGGAGGCCGGAAGATGTGATCGTGTGTTTCTCGCTCGGTTGCCTCGTCTGGGCGGCGGCGATGCTGCCGCTGCGCAGGCGCCTCGTCATCGACCTGTCGGTGCGGGTGTTTGCCGGGCGCATTCTGGCCATCGCCGCCGCAACCTTGAATAATCACCAAATAAATAGGGCTGGCTTTCTAAATGAACGCATAGGATTTGTGACGATTGAGATAGATAGTCCAACAATTGTCCGATGCCGGCAAGCAACACAAACCAAGCGCGCACCCGGCGATTTGCCAGTCGATCACCCTTGGCCGGTGTACGGGATTGGAGAAACGCCCGGCCAACTTCGGGGGACCGTGGGTGGCGGGCCAATGGCCAACAAAAAAGCCCGGAGGACCGGGCTTCGAGGTGGTCTCTTGGGTCCTTGCCGGACCGTCTTGGCGTGCCCGACCCGAGACATAGGTGAC
>JAGQRL010000358.1 GCA_020425485.1 Rhodospirillaceae bacterium | reverse complement strand
GGGCCCGCCCCGTCGCCGCGCCCGGAGCCGTCATGCCGTCACCGCAAGACCCAGCGCCGCAGCCCCGTCCCGCCACCCCCACCGGCCTGCGCCCGCAGGCGGCCGCCGCCCTGGCCGGGGTGATCTTCGGCGTGGCGCTCGGCGCCTACTGCTTGATCTTCGCCGCGGTGGAAGAAGCAGCCGCCCTGGGTGCGGGCGGTACCCTGCTGTTCGGCCTGATGATCTATGCCGTCATCCGCGGCGTCACCAGCCGCACGGCCAAATATCGCCCGGTTCTCACCGACGAGACGCTGATCTTCGAAGGTGCCGCCAACCGCTATGCCACCATCGGTGGCCAGGGCGGCTGGCTCTACCTGTCGGACAAGGCGCTCTACTTCCGCTCCCACAAGGGCAAGCTGCGCGTGCGTGGACCAAGTGTGAGCTGGAACGACGCGGCCGGCGAGCGGCCCGAAGATCCGCCGCTCCGCCTGGCCCTGGCCCAGGTTGCCGCGGTCGAGCCCTCCAGTGTCATGGGCATGCCCAACGCCTTCACCGTGACCCTGCGCGACGGCACCCGGGAGAAGTTCTCCGCATCGGGCTATCGTCAGTGGCTCGCCGGGATCGAAGGCGCGTTGGTGCGGGTTCAGCCGTCGCTGCGCTGACCGGCGCGGGCTGCGGCCGCTGGCGCACCAGCCGGCGCCCATCGCAGCGACCTGCAATTTGGCCATGGTTTGGGATCAAATCTTGCCTCAGCAGAGGTGAGGGCTGCCGTTTCAGGCTGTAGGGGGGGCGTCCATGAGCTGGACGAGGATCATCATCATCCTGTTGATCGTCGGGTTCTGTGCCGGCCTCACCTATGGCGTGGTGTCGACCCTGCTTGGCTGGAGCGGGTCCGGCAGCACGGCTGCGGTCGGGGTGGTGATCGGCTTGGCAGCCGGCCTGCTTGTAACCCGCCGGGCGCGCTATCCCGGCTCCGCCGGCCGGCGCGACGGCTTGGACCAGACATAGCCGGCCCCGGCGGACATCAGCAGCGCGGTGAACCCCAGCAACGCCCAATGCATGTCCGCCCGCGCCGTCATCCAGGCCAGGCTTGCCGCCATGACGGTACTGCTGAAGATCTTTGCCCATAGCGGAATGCGCTGGCCGTCCTCCCAGTCCCGCAGCAGCGGGCCGAAGGCGCGGTGGCGGCGCAGCCAATCGGCCCAGCGGGGCGATGAGCGGGCAAACGCCCATACGGCGATCAGCAGGAAGGGCGTGGTCGGCAGCAGCGGCAGCACCGTTCCCACACAGCCCAAACCCACGCAGGTCCAGCCGATGACGCGGTAGACCCAGCGCGGCACGATGCCGGCGTGGCCTTCGGCGGCAGACTCGGCCGGGGCACCATCGGCCGGTGCTGGGGCGGGTTGCTCGGGATCGGCGGACATGGGTCTCCCCTGGCGAACCAAACCAGCATGGACCGATGGCCCGCGGGATCAACCCGCAGCACGGGACCGGGCCGCCATGCATCGCCAGCGCCGGGGCGCGGGCTTGCGTTCACTGAACGAATCCGTAAATCTTCAGGAGAGACATCACACCCGCGATCCGGCCCCGCCATGGCACTGACCGGCCCTGCCCCCGCCCCGCGCGAGGGTGCCGACGACACAAGCAGCCGCATCCTCGATGCCGCCGAGCACCTGTTCCGCACGCTCGGCTATGAGAAGACGACGGTGGGCGACATTGCCAAGGCCACCGACATGTCGCCGGCCAACATCTATCGGTTCTTCCACAACAAGGCCGACATCGTCTCCCAGATCGCCGACCGCTGGCTGTCGCGCCTGGACGAGGATCTGGCGCGGGTGGCCGCCCGGCCGGGCACGGCGGAGGAACGGCTGCACCGCTTTGCGCTCGCCGCCCACCGCGATGCCCGCGCCCAGTTCATCCACGAGCGCAAGGTGCACGAGCTGTGCGCCCTGGTGATCAACGAGCACTGGCCGGTGGTGCAGCGCCATATCGAGCGCTACGACGCCACTGCCGAAGCCATCCTGGCCGATGGCGTGGCGACGGGGGAATTCCAGGTGGCCGATCTTCCCGCCACCGCCCGGCTGATCCGCACCGCCATGGTGAAGTTCATCCACCCGATGATGATCGCGTCCTGCGTCGACGACGATCTGGCCCATGAGGTGGAAGCACTGGTGGACCTGCTGCTGACCGGCCTGAAGCCGCGGGACCGCCGCCGCCCCGTGTAGCGCCCTCTCCCTTTCAGTCTGCGCCGGCCCTCTCCCCCGCCCTGTGATGCGGGTCACTGTGCGGGTCGGCCATGCCGTCTATGATCACTGAAGAATATTGACGATCTTCAGTGATCACCTATCATGGTGCGGACGGGGCAGCCGCACGGATGGAGGCAGCGATGGCATCGTCTCTCCCCCGACGCCTCAGGCGGGCCGCGATCGCCGGTTTCGCCGCCGTGTTCATCCTCGGTCTCGGTGCGCTCGCCGCCCACGCCATCCTGCTGTCCGGCTCGGGCGAGGAGGCGACGGCCGAGGCCTCCTATCTGCCGGTGGATGCCGAGCAGGTTTCCCGCACCGAGGGCTATACGGTGACCCGCAGCTTCACCGGCCGCGTCGTCGCCCGCCGCATCTCCGATCTGGCATTCGAGCACGGCGGCCTGGTGCAAACGGTGCTGGTGGACGACGGCGCCCGGGTGGCCGCAGGCGACGTGCTGGCCGTCCTGGGTCAGCGCGAGCTGGAGGCGGAACGCGCACAGCTTGCCGCCCAGCGGGCGGAGATCGCCGCCAACCTGGCGCTCGCCGAACGCACCGCCGCCCGCCAGGCCAGCCTCGCCGCCCAGGGCCACACCTCCCAGCAGGCGCTGGACGATGCCCGCTTCCAGCAATCCGCCCTGGCGGCCGAGCGCGACGCCGTGGACGCCGCCCTGGACGCCAATCAGGTGCGGCTGGACCAGTCGCGCCTGCTGGCCCCGTTCGCCGGCGTGGTCACCGGCCGCGCGGTGGATGAGGGTGCGGTGGTGGACGCCGGCCGGCCCATCGTGCGCCTGGTGGAAACCGCCTCTCCGGAAGTGCGGGTGGGCGTGCCCGCCGGCATCGCCGCCCGGCTCGGCCTCGGCGACCGGCAGACCGTGGTGATCGACGGCGCCCCGCACACTGCCCGCATCGCCGCCATCCTGCCCGACCTCGCCATGGACACCCGCACCGTCACCGTGGTGCTGGCCGTCGACGATGCCGTGGACGCGCCCTCGGGCGACCTGGCGCTGCTGCAAATCGAAGACCCGGTGGAGGGGGCCGGCCACTGGGTGCCGCTGACCGCCCTGGTGGAAGGCACGCGCGGGCTGTGGACCGTGTATGTGCTCACCCCCGTCGACCCGACCGACCGCGGCCTCCCCGCCCCCGGCTATCCGGTGTTCGAGGTGCGCGCCGCCGCGGTGGAGGTGGTGCACCCGGAAACCGACCGGGTGTTCGTGCGCGGCACCCTGCCCGCCACCGCCACCATCGTGGCAGACGGCACCCATCGGCTGGTTGCCGGCCAGCTCGTCCGCCTCAGCCCGGCCGATGCCGCACTCGGTCCGCAGATCGCCGCCAACCGCTAGGGGGAGCGGGCCGGAGCCGAGGTAGCGAAAGACAGGAGTAGCCCGCCATGCTCGGTCCGCTCTATTTCCGCCAGCCGCGCCTGGTGGTGCTGACGCTGGGTGCCGTTCTGGTCGCCGGGCTGGCCAGCCTGACGGAGATCGGCCGCCAGGAAGACCCCTCCATCACCAACCGCTTCGCCACCATCCTCACGCCCTTTCCCGGCGCCAGTGCGGACCGGGTGGAAGCGCTGGTCACCGTGCCCATCGAGGACGAGCTGCGCGCCATTGCCGAGGTGGACACCGTCACCTCCACCTCGCGCACCGACCTGTCGGCGATCACCGTGGAACTCAACGAAACCGTCGCCGATCCCTCGCCGGTGTTCTCCGAAATCCGCGATGCGCTGGATGACGCGGCCCTCACCTTCCCCGCCGGCGTCGGCGAGCCGGAGTTCGACGACACCCGCGGTCCGCCCGCCTACACAATGCTGGTCGGCCTCACCTGGCAGGCGGACGGGCCGGCCAACCGGGCCATCCTCGACCGGCTGTCCGAGGAGCTGGAAAACCGCCTGCGCGCCGTGCCCAACACCGAGCTGGTGAACCGCTTCGGCGCCCCGGACGAGGAGATCCTGGCGGTCGTCGACCCCGACGTGCTGGCTTCCCTCAGCCTCACGCTGGACCAGGTGGCCGCCGCCATCGACGGCGCCGATGCCAAGGTGTCCGCCGGCCAGATCCACGGCAGCGCCAGCGACCTGCTGATCGAGGTGTCGGGCGAGCTGGACACGCTGGACCGCATCCGCGCGGTGCCGCTGGGCGAACAGCCGGACGGTACGCTGGTGCGCCTGGGCGACATCGCCACCCTCAGCCGCGGCGTCGCCGATCCGCCATCGCAACTGGCGCTGGTAGGCGGCCGCGATGCCGTGGTGGTGGCGGCCCGGATGGCGGCCGATCACCGGGTGGATCGCTGGGCGGAACGCGCCCGCCAGGTGGTGGCCGATTTCCGCGCCGAAGCGCCGCTCGGGGTCGGCGTGGAGGTGATGTTCGACCAGTCGGTCTATACCGACGAGCGGCTGGGAACCCTGCTGGGCAACCTGGGCACCGGGGCCGCCCTGGTGCTGGTGGTGCTGTTCGTCACCCTGGGCTGGCGCTCCGCCCTCGTCGTCGGCACGGCCCTGCCCGTCACCAGCCTGATCGCCCTGGCGACGCTGAATTTCCTCGGGATTCCCATCCACCAGATCTCGGTCACCGGGCTGATCGTGGCGCTGGGCCTGCTGGTGGACAACGCCATCGTGATGACCGACGCGATCCGCCACCGCCTGGCCCACGGCATGGCCCGGCTGGAAGCGGTGGCCGATGCCGGCCGGCTGCTGTGGCTGCCGCTGCTCGCTTCCACCCTCACCACGGTGCTCGCCTTTATGCCGATCGCCCTGCTGCCCGGCGCCACCGGCGAGTTCGTGGGGCCGCTGGCCCTCAGCGTCATCGTGGCCCTGGTCAGTTCCTATGCCGTGGCGATGACCGTGGTGCCGGCGCTGGCCGGCCGCTTCGTCGGCTCGGGCGAAGGCAGTGGCTTCGCCGGCTTCGTGCGCCATGGGCTGAGCATCCGCCCGCTCACCCGCGCCTTTGCCTGGAGCCTGGACCTCAGCCTCGCCCATCCGCGCCTGTCGATCCTGGCGGCCTCTGTGCCGGCGGTGCTGGGGTTCATCGGCATGGGCACGCTGCCGGAGCAGTTCTTCCCGCCCGCCGACCGCGACCAGTTCCACATCCAGGTGTTCCTGTCGGACGACGCGTCGATCGCGCAGACCCGCCGGGTGGTCGAGCGCATGCAGCAGGTGATCGCCGGTGAGCCAGGCGTGGCGAGCGTCGACTGGTTCCTCGGCACCTCGGCCCCGCCGCCCTACTACAATCTGGTGATGAACCAGGACGGGGCGGCCAACTTCGCCGAAGCGCTGGTGACGGCGGCATCGCCGGCCGATGCGGTGCGCCTGATCCCCCTCCTCCAGGCCCGCCTGGATGCCGAGGTGCCGCAAGCCCAGACGATCGTGCGCGAGCTGCTGCAAGGCGCACCGGTGGATGCGCCGGTGGAGCTGCGCCTTTACGGCCCCAACCTGGAAGTGCTGCGCGACATCGGCGACCGGCTGCGCCGGGTGATGACCGAGGTGCCGCTGATCACCCATGTGCAGACCGATCTCGGCGGCGGCACGCCGCAGGTGCGCATCGCCGCCGACGAGGATGCGGTGCGCCTGGCCGGGCTCAGCCTGGTCGATGTGGCCGGCCAGCTCGATGCCAATCTGGGCGGGCGGATCGGCGGCAGCGTGCTGGAGGGCACCGAGGAAATCCCCGTGCGGGTGCGCGCCGGCGGGGCCGACCGGTCGACGCTCGCCGGCCTTGCCGCCCTGCCCCTGGCGCTGAGTGGCGGTACTTCCAACGGCGCTGTGGGCATTCCCCTGACCGCGGTGGCCGAGCTGACGCTGGCGCCGCAGCGCGCGCTGATCGCCCGGCGCAACGGCGAGCGGGTGAACGCCGTGGTCGGCTTCGTCGGCCAGGGCACGCTGCCGGCCGTGGCACTGGCCGATGTGCGGGCGCTGCTGGACCGCCACCCCGTCGACCTGCCGCCGGGCTACCGGCTGGAGGTGGGCGGCGATGCGGCGGAACGCGACGAGGCGGTGGGCAACCTGGCCAGCTCGCTCGGCCTCATCGCCACGCTCACGCTCGCCACCATCGTGCTCACCTTCAATTCCTTCCGGCTCGCCATGGTGATCAACGTGGTGGCGGTGCTGTCCGTCGGCCTCGGCCTGCTCGCCCTCACGCTGGCCGGCCACCCCTTCGGCTTCGTCGTCATCATCGGCCTGCTGGGGCTGATCGGCGTCGCCATCAACGCCGCCATCATCATCCTGGCGGCCTTGCGGGAGGATGCGGCGGCGCGCGCCGGAGACCGCGTGCGCATGCGCCAGGTGGTGATCGAGGCGACCAGCCGCCACATCGTCTCCACCACCGTCACCACCTTCTGCGGGTTCATGCCGCTGATGCTGGCCGAAGGCGGCTTCTGGCCGCCCTTCGCCGTGGTGGTGGCGGGTGGCGTGGCGCTCACCAGCATTCTCTCGTTCTACCTGGTGCCGGCCTCCTTCCGCCTGCTGGTGGGGCGGCCGCGGGCGGCGGCATCGGCCGACAGGCTGGTTGGGGTGCAGAGCCCCGCCTGAGCCGCGGGCAGCGGCCGCCGGCCGCAGAAATCTCCGCTGCACGGGCGGTTCGGGGCTTGCACTGGACCGCACGCCGCTTCTTTATGCTCGCGTGCGCCTATGGCGACCCGGGGCAGAAACGAATTGGCGGAGGAACAACTCATGGCGTCGGACCAAGCACAGTCCAGCGGCGGCCCGAGTGCCGGGACGATCTTTCTGGCCCTGGTGGCCATCGTCGGCATCGTTGCCGGCATCTATTTCTATTCCCAGGCGCAGTCGGCGACAGAGCAGGCCAACCAGGACATCCTGAGGCTGACCCAGCAGGTGGAAAGCCTGGAAACGGAAATCGCTGCCCAGCCGGAAGGCGGTGCCACGGCTGAGGAAATGGCCGATCTGGAAACCCAGATCGCGACCCTGACCGAGGAGCGCGACACGGCCCAGGCCAGCCTGGAAACCGAGAGCACCGACCTGCAGAGCCAGATCGCTGCCCTGGCGGAAGAGCGGGATGCCGCCCTGGTGGCGCGCGACGAGGCCACCGCCGCCCTGGAAGCCCATGAGGAATCCGCCGGTGCTGCCGCGGAGCTGTCCGACAACGTGGCTGCCGCCGAAGCGCGGCTTGCCGAGCTGACCGAGCAGCAGACCCAGGCGGAAGCCGCCCTGGCCGACGCCCAGGCGCAGCTTTCGGCCGCCGAAGCCGGGCTGACCGATCTCGGCAACCAGCGCACCGAGCTGGAAACCGCCGTGGCCGACCTGGAAGCGCGCCGCGATGCGCTGACCGGCGAGGTCACCGACGCCGAAGGCACGCAGTCCGAACTGGCCGATCTGCAGGCCCAGCGCGATGCGCTGCAGGCGGAGATCGAAAGCGCCCAGGCGGAGCTGGCCAGCGTCAACGGCGAGATCGAGGCGGCCAACGCCCAGCTTGCCGCGGTGCAGGGCGAGATGAGTGCAGCGCAGACGGCGCTGGACGAGCTGCGCAGCCAGGCCGAAGAGGTCGTGCCGGCCGCCGTGGCCGAACCGCCGGCCCAGGAAGCCGCCCCCGCCGACGATGCGGAGGAAGCGACCCAGGGCGAAGGCACGCAGCAGTAGCCGCTCCGCCCGCTGGGGCGGAGAGGAACGGGAGCAAGCCGTCCGTGTGGTTCGGCGAGTTGGCGACGGAGCGGACGACCGGGTGCATCCTGGCACACGGCGTCCGCACCGGCGGCCGGGCCTTCAAGAAGGGCCACCGGCTGAGCGCTGCCGACGTTGCCCTGCTGCTGGGCGAAGGCCACACCCGCGTGGTGGTGGCCCGGCCCGACCCCGACGATGTGGAGGAAGACGACGCGGCGGCCCGCCTGGCGGCGGCACTCGCCGGGTCCGGCATCGATGTCGCCGCCCCCTTCACCGGCCGGGTGAACCTGTTTGCCACCGCCGCCGGCGTGCTGACGCTGGAAGCCGGGCGGCTGTCCGCACTCAACCACGTGGACGAGGGCATCACCGTCGCCACCCTGCCGGCCCTGGCGCGGGTGGCACCCCGCCAGATGGTGGCGACCGTAAAAATCATCCCCTTTGCTGTGCCGGCCGCAGCGCTGGGGGAAGTCTGCGCACTCGGTGCCCCTGCCGGTGGCGGCCCCGCCATTGCGGTTGCAGCCTTCGCCGAGCGGCGGGTGTGGCTGATCCAGACCACGCTCGCCCACACCAAGCCGAACGTGCTGGAGAAAACCGAAGCAGTGACGGCCCGGCGCGTGGCCGATCTCGGCAGCCGGCTGGAAGGCGCCCGCCAGTGCCCCCACGATGCCGCCGCCCTGACGGCGGAAATCGCCGCGGCCCTCGCCGCCGGGGCGGAGCTGGTGCTGGTGATCGGTGCATCGGCCATCACCGACCGGCGGGATGTCATCCCCGAAGCCATCGTGGGTGCCGGCGGCCGCATCGCCCATTTCGGCATGCCGGTGGACCCCGGCAACCTGCTGCTGCTGGGAGAAGTGGGTGCCGTGCCGGTGCTGGGGCTGCCGGGCTGTGCCCGTTCGCCCAAGCTTAACGGCATGGATTGGGTGCTGGAGCGCCTGGCCGCCGGCCTGCCGGTCAGCGGACCGGACATCATGGATATGGGCATCGGCGGCCTGCTGGCCGAAGTGCCGATCCGGCCGCAGCCGCGCGATGCCGGCCGTTCGGCGATGACGGCCCCGCACATCGCCGCCCTGGTGCTGGCAGCCGGCCAGTCGCGCCGCATGGGCGCGGCCAACAAGCTGCTGGCGGAGGTGGACGGGTTGCCGCTCGCCGCCCATGCCATGCAGGCGGCCCGGGACAGCGGCGCCGACCCCGTGGTGGTGGTGACCGGCCATGAGGCTGACCGGGTGGCGGAGCTGGCCGCCCAATGGGGCCTTGCTGCCGTGCACAACCCCGATCATGCCGGCGGGCTGTCCACCTCGCTGCGCGCCGGGCTGGCCGCGCTGCCGCGGGAGGTGGATGCCGTGCTGGTGTGCCTGGGCGACATGCCGGGGATCACCGCCGCCCACCTGAAGCGCCTGGTCGCCGCCTACGCGCCGGAGGAAGGCCGCGCCATCGTGGTGCCCACGGTGGCCGGCAAGCGCGGCAACCCGGTGCTGTGGGACCGCCGCTTCTTCCCGGAAATGGCCGGGCTGGCCGGCGATGTGGGGGCGCGCCACCTGATCGGCCAGTACGAGGATCTGGTGGTGGAAGTGGCTTTCGCCGACACAGCACCGGCGCTGGATATCGACACGCCCGACGACCTGGCGGCGGCGCGGGCCACCGCCTCCCCGCCCTCCACCGATGCCGAAAACGGATCGCCATGACCGATCAGGACGAGGTCTACCAACGCGCCATTCTGGAGCTTGCGCGCGACCGCACCGGGGCCGGCCGGATGGAGGCGCCCGACGGCACCGCCACCGTGGACAACCCCATGTGCGGCGACCGCGTGACCATCGATCTCCGGCTCCAGGACGGCCACGTCACCGAGCTGCACCACCATGTGCGCGGCTGTTTGCTGTGCGAGGCAGCGGCCGGGCTGCTCGCCCGCCACGCCCCGGGTGCCGATGCCGCGGAGTTGCGCGCGCTGCCGGACAAGGTGGCGGCTTTCCTGGCGGACGCGGCGGCGGAGCTGCCGGAGCGCTTTGCGGAAGGGTCCGCGTTCACGCCGGTGCGGCCGGTGCGCAACCGCCACCGCTGCGTCACTCTCGCCTTCGAAGCGGTGGTGGAAGCCCTGGACGACGCCGGGGTCTAACTCCCGCTACTGGATCAGCACTTCGCGGAACAGCAGGCCGTCCACCTCCACCGGCGGCACGGCCAGGCGCACCCGGTGCAGCAGGGCCTCGCGCAGCTCGTAGGTGCCGGCCGACCCGTCGAGATCCTCCAGCGTCAGGTCGCGCAGATAGGCCTGCAACACATCCTGGATGCGCGGCATCTCGTGCTCGATCACCTCGGCATCTTCGGCGTGGGCGATCTCCAGGGAGAGGTTGAGCAGGATGAAGCGCTGGCGCCGCCCGTCGGTGTCCAGGTTGGAGATGATTTGCGGCAGGTCCACGAACACCGGCGGCTGCCCCGCCTCCTCCTCCTGGGCGTGCAGCGGTGCCGTGCCGCCCAACAGCAGGGCGGTGGCACAGATCCGGGCGAACAGGCGGGCACGGGCCATGGCGATCACGCGCACTCGGGCAATGGAACTCGTCCGCCACCCTGCACCCGACATGCCTAACAATCCGTTCACGCTGATCGGGCGGTGCCCGCGCTATCCCAACCCGTCCAGCCAATCGAGGATCAGGCGGTCGGCCCCGAAATCGTAGAGGTCCATGTGGCCGGCCGCCGGGATTTCGTGGAACGTCGCCCCCGCAGCCGCGGCCATGCGGCGGCCGTGCGCCACCGGGATCACCCCGTCCGCCGTGCCGTGGAGCACCAGGATGGGGGCCGCCACATCGCCCAGGCGCGTCAGGCTTTCGAAGCGGTCCTGCATCAGCCAGTTGACCGGCAGGAACCAGAAGCGCGACCGCGCCACGTCCACCACCGCCGTGTAGGGCGCTTCCAGCACCACGCCGGCCACCGGGTATTCGGTGGCCAGCCGCACCGCCAGCCCGGTGCCCAGGCTTTCGCCGTAGAGCACGGTGCGCTCCGGCGGCACACCTTCCCCGCCCAGCCAGTCCAGCGCTGCGCGGCTGTCGGCCACCAGCCCCTCTTCGGTGGGGCGGCCGGGGTTGCCGCCATAGCCGCGGTATTCCACCAGCAGTACGCCGTAGCCCGCGGCCACCAGGGGAGCGGCCTTGCTGACCCGATGGCCGATATGCCCGGCATTGCCGTGCAGCAGGACGATGGTCGGCCGCCCCTCCCCCGCCGGCCAGTACCAGGCATAGAGGGCCACGCCGTCCGCGGTGGTGTAGGTGACCTCGCGGGCACCCGGCGGGCCGACGCGGCTCAGCTCCGGCCGCTCGGCAGAGGGGAAGTAGATCAGCGAGCGCTGGAACACCGTCGCCAGCACCACGACCGCCGCATACACCGCCAGCAGGGCTGCTGCCCACACCAAGATCCGCCTGCCCCCTGTTCCCCGCCGGCCCATCGCTTATCCTCTCCGCAGCGGACAAGGCTGGCAAGGCGGCTGGCCGGGCGACGGCCCGGCCCCGGCCCCAGGCCCGGTGCCGCAGCACATCCGGACCCAGACCGATGGACACCGCTCCCGCAAGTCCCCACCGGCGCCTCTGGGCGCTGGCCCTGCCGATCCTGCTGACCAACCTGACGACCCCCATCGTCGGGCTCACCGACACCGCCGTGATGGGCCACCTGGACGGGCCGGTGCATCTGGGGGCCGTTTCCGTCGGGGCGATGATCTTCACCTTCGTCGCCTGGAGCTTCGGCTTCCTGCGCATGGGCACCACGGCGCTCACCGCCCAGGCGCTCGGCTCCAACGACGCGGCGGAGGAGCGTGCGGTGCTGGCCCGCGGCCTGGCCGTGGCGGGCGCCATCGGCGCGGTGCTGCTGGTTTTGAGCCTGCCGATCACGGGGGCAG